>NZ_JAUBTF010000015.1:0-139376 GCF_036702355.1 Microcoleus sp. D3_18_C4 | reverse complement strand
TTTTAAACTACGACTCATAAACGCACCATAAAAGCTATCTCTCTATTATATGCAACTTCACATAAAATTGGTATTAGTGGTATTTTTACAGGATGAATATCCTCTATTGTCTGGGGATTTATGTGGCTATGTTTGAGGTTCAACAAAAAAACCCATCGTTTTGCCCCCTAGTCAATGAGCGGAGTAAACAAACCTATTATGGGGGAGTCAGTCGATGTGAGATTTGAGACTTCGGCGAGCACTCAGCCGAGCCGTCTCGCCGCGCTCAGGCGTTTGGCGAGCACTCAGCCGAGTCGGGTTGAGTCGAACGATTTGAGATTTACTTCACAGATGAATCTGGAGCTTGAACAAGAGTCTAAAACTTTAGGCGGCAGGCGATGCCTGTCGGAAATTTATATCCGTTTTTGGGTGGGGTCAAAAAGCCATTGACACTCTCTCCTCGATAGCCACAAGGTTTGCTTAGAAGAATGTATCAAACTTTTACAAAGAAACCGAGCAAACTCATAAAGTCTCTCTCTGCCCTGACAAAAGCAGTTAGCTAGCACGATGCTGGTTCTCCGTTTTTCAGATTGGACTATACACGACCCTCAAAACCCTAAAAATGAAGAATTGTAAAGTTTTATCAAGATGTTTGGTCATCTGAATTAAAATCTTCTCATAAAAAAGATTACCTTTTAGCAGGCGCAAATTGTGGAAAAAGGTTTAAAACTCAGAATATGAGATCGAGCTCGCTGCTCTTACATGGTGCAATAAAATGTAACTTTTGATGCAAGAACCAGTAGCCTGAACTTTGTCCAAGGCCGAATGCCCGTCCGGCCAATGCCTTCGGAAAATCGCTTTCTGGGCGCTGCATCAAATCTTAAGTGCAATTACTTTCCTTGCACGAGAGCCGGAGCCTTCGAGCAAACATTTAACTCCAGGGCTTACGCACCACAACTTTAGATAAACCGGGTTTTTTTACCGGGAGCGAGGGCGGCAACAAACTGTTTTCGTCCATCAAATCCGGTTTCTGCGTCCGAGACTGAACTTGATCGAATGAATGCAGTCGCAACCAATGTTTAAATGTGGCGATACTGCAAGTTGCGTGCAAAGCAGGGAGCTAACCGCAGTGATGGATCTCGATTGTTTACCTTACGGCGCAGGCCACGCACAGGAAGGGGTCTGTCTGCTAGTCCGAATGGGGCCGCACCGCATTTTACTCGACTGCGGTATAGAGGATATTGAACCGCTGTCAGCAACACTAAATCGATCGCTGCCAGCCGATTTTGTGGTGTGTACCCACGCCCACTCCGATCATGCCAGAGGCTTGCTAGCACTCCATCAATCTTTCCCCCACTTGCCAATTTACGCCAGCGAAGTGACCGCGCGCCTGCTACCGCTCAACTGGCCAGAACTGGCTCAGCAGCCAGAGTCCCGGTTCTGTCAGGGACTGCCCTGGCAGTCGCCGCTCGAAGTGCGCCCAGGACTGAGCGTGCAGTTGTTCCCATCGGGCCATTTGCCCGGAGCAGCGACTGTGCTGCTGACTTATGCCGCCCCGCACCGCACCTACACAGTGGTTTACACCGGCGACTTTTTCCTGTCCAATTCTCGTTTGGTGGAAGGTTTGCCCCTGGGAGAACTCAGGGGCATGAAGCCGGATGTGTTAATTTTGGAAGGCAGTTACGGCACGGCGCGCCACCCTCACCGCCGACAACTAGAAAATCAGTTAGCCGATCGCATCCACCGCGCCATCACCGACGGGTACTCGGTACTGCTGCCCGCGCCGGCCCTCGGTTTGGGTCAAGAACTGCTGATGCTGCTCCGCAGCCACCACTACTTCACTGGCCGCGACTTAGATATTTGGGTAGATGGCACTGTCGCCGACGGGTGCGACGCTTATCTGGAACTGTTACCCCAATTTCCCACCGCCGTCCAAAATTTTGCTTTGCACCAACCTTTGTTTTGGGACGAAAGGGTGAAACCCCGCGTCCGCCGGCTGTCTGCCGAACAACGCCCCGGATTGGGAGCCACGCCCTGTATTGTGATTACTGACCAAATAGCTGATTTGGCTTTGTATGTTACCGATGGCACAAATCCTTGGATTTTGCTCGCGCCTCAAAAACCAGGATATCCCGTCAGCGACTGGCTGGGCAACAGACCCCTATCTGGAGTCACAAGTGTCGAAACTTATCTGCTAGCAGAACACTGCGACGGGCCGGGGACTACCCAACTCATCCACAATTTGCGTCCCCAGCACGTAATTTTACTCCACGGTTCCCCTGCATATTTGGCTGACTTGGCTAACTTGGACGAGCTGCGAAACCGCTACCAGTTGCACACTCCGGCGGCCGGAACACTGGTCGAATTGCCGATCGGGGAAATGTTTTTGCAGCCCGCTATCCCAGAAACCAACTATGAGGGAGAACTCAGCGAATTGGGGACAGAGGTAGCAATTAGCTTGCCGAGTCCGATTACAGCCGATCCTCGGTGGGCCAATTTTGCCGATACCGGTTTGGTAGAAGCGCGCTGGCAAGGCGAAGAACTGGTACTGCGCGGCATCTCCCAGCGGGAACTCCTTTTTCAAGGCAGCGCCGTTCAGGCCAACCTTGAATGCTGTGGCAATTGCCAGCACTACCGCAGCCAGCGCTGTTGGAACCAGTCCAGTGCTTTGTTTGGTTTTAAAGTTACCCCCGACGGTTTCTGTCCGGTGTTTAAAGCGATACCGGAGTCCGAACTTTTCCTAGATGGGGAAACAGAGGGCGAATAAGCTGTCGGGCACCGAGAAACCAGCCGGCAGGCAAAGACAACAAAAGAACAGCCCTGGACGAACCCAGACAAAAAAGCCGGTTTCAGCAGGGGTAAGGTGTCGCGTATTGAATTTTTAAACTACTGTGTACTTACGCTCTTGTGGGGAGTAGGGGTTGGGTAGGAGATTCCGCCATCAAGCTTAAATTTAAAGGCAAAATAGCTTATGTGGTCACAACCCAGAATATGTTTGGCCTAAACCGGGTTTGTTGCATACTTTCTCCACAAAAAAGGGAGAAAAGTCGTTTTCTTTTCCCCCAAGTTTTCCTTGTGCCTCAAGCGCGAGCTCAAAACTATTCCAAATTCGAGTCTGGGTAGTGATTGCGAATTTGTTCGGCTTCGGGACAATCGTCAGAAACTAGGGGTTCGCAGTTAGTTCGGGATACCGAAGCCAACTTCTGGGATACAGCTCCAATACTTTCAAGACGCACCATTTCTTCCCAGGAGCTGATTTCGTCTTCTTCGTCGGTTTCGTAGCGCAGCGTGACTAGATCCCCTTCAATATCTAGGATACGAGCGCGCTCTATCCAACGTTGCTGATCTCGAAGAAAAATAGAAACCTCACGACCATCACAACAGAGTTGATAGATTTTGCGCTGTAGCATTTGTCAGTTCTCCTGCGCAGTGTAACTTGCTTAAAATATGGTCTGTTTACCGTAACGTACTTTGGGTTTTACATCGGAAGGCACAGCCGTATGGACTGGCCAGTTTCACGTTTTCCGCAACTTTTGTACCGATGGGAGTTACCAAATTCGATTTTACCACCAAATCTATCTAGTACGCCATTTATCCAATTACAGGTTTTGCAGTCAGTGGCATCCCTCGTGAGAGGCATTTGCCAGCATAGATCGAAGCATTAGGAGTTGACGACGGCAGGCGATTAACAGCGACAATAACAACAGACTCTGCCTCAAAAATCTCGCTCTCTTATGCCTCAAGTCCCCCATAAACCTATTGTTTCGACGTTTGTTCGATCGTCCAGTAACGCAGTCAAGGCTCAATCTCAAATCTCAAATCTCGAAGCGAAAGCTCTAAAGCGACACTCAAACAGCGACAATAAAAACAGGCTCTGCCTCATAAATCTCCCTCTTTTCTACCTCAACTCCCCCAGAAACCATTTGTTTCGACTTTTGTTCTGACCCCGAGTACCATCTGTGAACTCAATCTAAAATCTAAAATCTAAAATCGATTGACAGGAGTGTGATAAAAATCACTGACAGCAGGCAGCCCCTAAATGTAGAAAATGGTGGCGGCCAACAACTAGCTTCAAAACGGGCAGCGGAACCTGTGGCGGTTAAGCTAAAAGAATTGCGGTTCCGTTCAAAACATATTGGAGTTATTGCTCGTGCGTATTAAGGAGGCTAATTGATGGTGTACGCAGAAAATTGGTCGCAGCCGTCTATCTTGGAGCTAGCGAGATCGGGCAACTTTCAAGCCCTGAATTACTGGATTGACAGCTTGCTGCGACCCGAAGGGATTTATGCCCGCGTCGAACAGGCTCAGGCCGGCTGCGTCCAAATCCTCGTAGAATTTCAGCGCGAATTTGCGGCAGATACTACATTACTAGGGAGCACTCTCCGAGAAGGCTTAGTCAAATTTATTTGCCACCAACTCTGGAGACTCAACTCGCCAGCAGTAGAAGGAGTGCGAATTCACGCGCGCTTGGCTGGAGAACCAGAAATTCTCTGGAAACAGTCAGTGCGAATTGTCACTCCGGCAAACCGCGATCGGCGGCGTTACCGTTCCCTACCGGTCGTCGATTGGGTTAAATTTAAAACGTATCGTTCTCTGCTGCTAGTGGGATCGGCACTTGCCTCATTTATTTTAGGGTGTTGGGTCAGCTACCATGAAGCCCTGACCCTGCAGTCAGTATCTCCAGTATCCGGCTACCAGCAAGCTGCTTTAATTTCGGGACCGCCTCCAAAACGTGGGGATACGGTGCAAGCGGCCTTAGAAGTGGTACCCGTAGTACAGCAAAAGCAAGTTGCTAATCCTTACGACCCAACAGTAACGCTGATGTTCGGAGGAAATGTGAATCTATCGGATGCGCTCGGAGCATCTGCTGCCAACGATCACCAATGGGCTTTCGCCAATATGGACGAGTATCGGCAAGCAGATGTGGCGATGGTTAACCTAGAAAACTCCCTGACTCGCTCTACATTGGGCTCTGCCAAAAAACAATTAAATTTTAAAGCCGATCCAGAATCGGTGAAAGTATTAACAGCCGGAGGAGTGGATATTGTCAATCTGGCAAATAGCCGCGCTATGGATTACGAGGAACCGGGGCTGGTGGAGACTATGAATACTCTAGATAATAGTGGGATTCAACACCTGGGAGCCGGCAGAGATATTAAAGAAGCGAGGCGTCCAGATATTATTGAAGTTAAGGGTCAGCGGATTGCCTACCTCGGTTATTACGATGCTGAGCTTAACGTTGCCGACCAAGGGAAAGCGGGCACTAATCCCCGCCGCAACAATCGCGTGGCCGAGGATATTCGAGCTCTTAGGGGTCAGGTAGACTGGATTATTGTTAATTACCACTGGGGAGTCGAATTGGCTGATTATCCGGGGGACTGGCAGATTGATTTGGCTCGGTTCACGATCGACCAAGGAGCTGATTTGGTAGTGGGACACCATCCCCAGGTATTGCAAGGTGCAGAAATTTATAAGGGCCGCCCGATAGTGTACTCGCTGGGTAATTTTATATTCGGCGGAAATGCTCGCAGGGATTACGATACCGCAGTCCTGAAAGTATCGCTCAAAGACAGGAATATGAAGGTAGAGTTTCTGCCTGTGGAGGTGAAAAAGTTTCAGCCGAAGGTGGTGAAGGGAGCCGCTGCAGATCGCATCCTCAAACGCGTCGAGCAAATTTCTAGTATTTTCGATCGACCGATGGGATCTTCTGTAGTTCTCGATGCCCTAGTCCAGCCAGGAGCCACACTAAAAACTCCAAATTCTCCATTGCCAGGAGCAGCAAAGAGCGGTACATACCAGCGCGGGCGAGGTTCCGGGGGAACCTCCGGTGAAAGCAATCTCCAAGGCCCCGGACAACCCAAACCTACTTTGATTTTGCCGACTTTGCCGGCTGCGCCCCAACAGCCGGACAACTCCTCATTTTTCCCAAACGGGACAGGGCCTGCAATTGAGTCAAACCCGCCTCCGAATCAAAATTTGCCGCCGCGCATCTACCCCACTCAACCTCAAAATCCCAGCCGGGAACCAGAGCCGTTTACAAAAGAGCCATTCATCAAAGAACCGTTTATTTCGCCCCCATCTCCCAGTCAAGGAGCAGTGCCGAGTCCCCAAAGCTATCTTCCCTCCAAAGCTGTATCTTTTGAAGTCGCACTCAAAAAGCAGCCGGCCTCCGCGATCGTTCCAGCTACCCTCAGCAACCGCTCCAAGCACCGGATCGCCCTGCCTCCTATAGCTGGGAGCATTGGTTAGCCGATGGGGGTTGGCGAGGATGCAGGGGGAGGATAGGGGCGGTAATGGGTGAACATCAAGATAATAGCGACCAATTATTAACGATCGATTTACTGACAACCAATGATCAATGACCTACTACCGATGACAAATGTGTTTGCGATCGCGCTCAAGCAAAAGCAGTACAAAACCTATATCCTCTCCGACGAAACCGCTAACTCTACTCTAGAAGTTGTGCCGGAACGGGGCGGTATTGCCACTAGCTGGCTGGTTGAAGGCAAAGAAATCTTCTACTTGGACGCGGAACGGTTCGCCAATCCCGATCTGACTGTACGTGGCGGGATTCCCATCCTGTTTCCCATCTGCAGCAATCTCCCCGACAATACTTACACGCACAAGGGAGTGCAGCGAAAGCTCAAACAGCACGGCTTTGCTCGTGACTTGCCTTGGACAATAGGTGAACAAGTTACGGAGGGTTGCGCCGCTCTTACGCTGATTCTCGATAGCTGCGACAAGACGCTGGCTGTTTATCCCTTTGATTTCCAACTAGCCTTCACTTATCAGATTAAAGGCAATTCTTTGGAAATTTTTCAGCGATACACCAATCTGTCTGCCGAACCCATGCCGTTTTCTAGTGGTTTGCACCCCTACTTTTTGGCGACGGACAAATCTAAGCTGCGCTTTGAGATTCCGGGGATGCAGTACAGAGATCAGAACACCCATTCCAAGGGTTACTTCACTGGGGTTTTTGACCCGACGCTGGATGAAATTGATGTTTCCTTTGACGAGCTCACTGGTCTTGCTGCTACTGTCACTGACGCGGCTTGCGGCTTGCGGCTCACCCTCAGTTACAACTCCAGCTATGGGAAGTTGGTTTTCTGGATGGTGAAGGGCAAGGATTTTTACTGTTTGGAACCTTGGACTGCTCCTCGAAATGCCCTCAACACTGGCGAACACTTGATTTATTTGCAGCCGGGAGCGACTTGCGAGATGCTGGTTCGCATGACTGCAAATTTTATTTAACAAAACACTTGCTATTTCAAATGAGGGGTGCTACTATTAGAAATTGTGTGCGGTAACAATGTTTTCGCGGGTCGCTAGCTCAGCGGTAGAGCATTCGGCTTTTAACCGATTGGTCTCGGGTTCAAATCCCGGGCGACCCATAAAAAATTTGTGAGTTAAGAATTTTGAGTTTTGAGCTAAATGCTCGGAACTCAAAATTTTGTTTTTTGAACTTTTAAGTAAATCTGGAAAGATAGTGCGCGATCGGTGGCAAATTGTCTTAATATTATCGTAAGAATTAAGCTTGTCCAAAATTCACTGCCCAAAAATCACAAATAATTAGGAGGAATATCTATGGCGCTTGTACCTATGCGATTGCTGCTCGACCACGCGGCTGAAAATGGTTACGGCCTACCGGCTTACAACGTCAACAACATGGAGCAAATCCAAGCGATCATGCGCGCTGCTGACGAAACCAACAGCCCTGTGATTCTGCAAGCTTCTCGCGGCGCTCGCTCCTACGCTGGCGAAAATTTCCTGCGCCACTTGATTTTGGCAGCAGTTGAAACCTATCCTCACATTCCCATTTCCATGCACCAAGACCACGGCAATGCCCCCGGCACTTGCTATTCTGCCATGCGCCAAGGTTTCACCAGCGTGATGATGGACGGTTCTCTGGAAGCGGATGCTAAGACTCCCGCCAGCTACGAGTACAACGTTCAAGTTACTCGCGATGTGGTGAATGTTGCTCATTCGATCGGCGTTAGCGTTGAAGGCGAACTGGGTTGCTTGGGTTCTCTGGAAACAGGGATGGGCGAAGCAGAAGACGGCCACGGCTTTGAAGGTGCGCTTTCTCACGATCAGTTGCTGACAGATCCTGAACAAGCTGTGGATTTCGTTGAGCAAACCGGCGTTGATGCTCTAGCAGTCGCGATCGGCACTTCTCACGGCGCTTACAAGTTCACTCGCAAGCCGACTGGCGAAATTTTGGCAATCAGCCGCATTGAAGAAATTCACCGCCGCTTGCCGAATACTCACTTGGTAATGCACGGTTCTTCTTCTGTGCCCCAAGAATTGCTGGAAATCATCAACAGCAACGGTGGCAAAATCCGCGAAACCTACGGCGTACCTGTGGAAGAAATCCAAAAGGGCATCAAGTGCGGTGTTCGCAAGATCAATATCGATACTGACAACCGTTTGGCGATTACCGCTGCGGTGCGTGAAGCTTTGTTTGCCAAGCCCGATGAGTTTGACCCCCGCCACTTCTTGAAGCCGTCGATCAAGTATATGCAGAAGGTTTGTAGCGATCGCTATAACTCTTTCGGTTGCGCCGGTCACGGTACAAAGATTAAGCAAGTGTCTTTGGATGATTTTGCAGCTAAGTATGCTAAGGGCGAATTGAGCTCCTCTGCTAAGAAGACTGTAGCTGTTTAAGAATTTTAGGTTTTAGATTTTAGATTTGTCTGAAGTCTAAAGTTACGATTGCCGGGTAGCTTTGAAGTTGCCCGGTTTTTGTTTGTGCAACTTTATCAGAAATTGGATTGAAAACCCCGTCCTTTTAGGACGACTTTTTCTTGCCCTTAGTATATTCTATTATGATAGCGAGAAGAGAGTTTCAATCCCCTTGCGGGGAAAAGTGAATGGCAACTTATATCGAACTCAGGTTAATATTAAGTAAGCAACAATTGAGGATGTAATTTATGAATACTGATTTGTTTAACAAGATTGCTAAAACACTCAAACAGCAATTTCCGAAAGCTACTGATGAATTTCTGATGCAACAAGCGCGTGAGATGTATGAAGCTGAAATGCAAAGAAGGTCAACGCTTTCTAAAGTTGAACAGTTGAGTGCAGAATTTGAAGACAAACTTTCTTGAGAATTTCACTGGGAGAAATCGTCTGAGCGCGACGCTGAAGACACCATATTTACTGTCGTTGTGTAAGTCCTGTTTGCAAAGGTTCTGCGGCTGCGATCGCATTTTCCCTACTTTTGCTTACAATGAAGCTAATTTTCCTTGGAAATTCAACCGTTTGAATCAAAGGTGAACGAATGGCAAAGGTTATTGCAGTTACAGAAGCTATTAAAAGCCTTGCTGAGGCTGAATCAAGGTTGAATTTGAGCCGAAATGAGGATGAGGCTTTTTTTACAGAGTGGCAAACCCAATTGCCAAGTCTCAGCGATTCTGAACAGACTGCTTTGGATACGCTACGACGCAGATTGCTATATCATAGAGCCGATGGAGAGTTGTTAGAAGGGGCAGTGACATTGCTGGTGGCATCCCCTTTGTTAGAACTGGCGGGATTCTACGATCCACCGTTTAGGATGAAGGCTGAAGCTGCGATCGAAATTGCGATCGATGATGGGGAAGAAACCCTGCGCGGACGAATTGATATCTTGATTTTGCAGAATCAGCTTTGGGTAATGGTTTTGGAGTGTAAGAAGACTACGATTTCGACGCGATCGGCATTACCTCAAGCATTAGCATACATGATGGCAAATCCTGATTTGGATAAACCGAGATTTGGTATGTTGACGAATGGCGATGATGTGTTGTTTGTGAAACTCAGGGCTCAACCTACAGCCGAATACGGGTTATCGCGGGCATTTTCGATTTATACTGTGCGAAGTGAATTGCGATCGGCTTTTCAAGTCTTGAAGCATTTAGGGCAAGGTATTACTGGCGTCTAAGTTACGGTGAAGGTATTGCCTCAGTACAGGTGAAATTGTGTAAAAATTTGCTTGTTGTTCAATCAAGCAGCGCCGCGATAGAGATTGCAGCGCATTTAGCAAATCTGAAGCCGGAATTCGGTCATTTTCTAGCAATTTTGCCCGGTTGATTGGCTGGCCTTCTTTCGCTAACAAGGAGATTACTTGTTTTTCCAGTTCCGATAGGCGATCGAACTGCGGCTGTAAAACATCTTTCAAATCTTCGGGCAACAATATGGTATCATTTGGCAATAACTCTGTCACGCCTCCTCCCAAGTCTTGAAGCAGATTCGCCACGCTTTGTAACCATAGGGGATTGCCTTGGTAGCGATGAATGAGTGATTCCGTGTTGTCGCTTTCTGCTAACCCATAATCTCTCAGTATTTCCCGTCCGGCTGCGATGTCTAAACCTTTGAGTTGTAAGGTACGAATGGCAGTATTTGGGTTTTTAACTTGAGTCACTTCTCTGGGTTGTTCCCAACCGATTAACAGAAAGCAGCTTTGATGGGATAATTTTTCTATTTGTTTGAATAAAGAGCGATATTCTTCGCATTCAGGTTTATATTTTCCTGCCAATTCGCCGCTACAGAAAAGGTTGTGAACGTCATCTAAGACTATTAAACAGCGATGGTTTTGTAAATACTTAATCAGCGGTAAACGTTTTTGGTTTGTTGGGGATGAATCTTCTTTTTCTGACTGGGAAAAAAGCTGTATTAGGTTAGATTGAAATTTATCTAGGGTGGGGAATTCGTCTAGTGTGTGCCAAACTGCGTATTCAAACTCGTTTTTAATTTGTTGTACGAGTTGAACTGCTAGGGTGGTTTTGCCGATACCGCTGATGCCGGTGAGGGTGATGAGGCGACAGCGTTGTTGTAGAATCCAGGTGGTGAGGGTGTTGAGTTCGCGGGTGCGATCGAAGAAATCACCCAAATCTGGCATTTCGCTTAAATCTTGATGTGAGATTTGAGATTGTTTTCTGTTAGATGTTTCTTGATTGGGTGGGTGTGGGTTTGGGATATTTGGTGGGTGTCTTCCTTCTGCACAGATGTTGAAAATACTGCTCACGTTGTTTGCAAAGTTTAAAGCATTAGAGTTTTGCAACCTCTCCATTGTGGAGCGAAAATTCGATTTACTGACTTTTTCCCCAAACTCCTCTGAAAGTAATTGCCATAATTCCGATCCGATTTCCCTGATGCGACTTTCAGAACAGTTAAAATCTTTTGCTACTTCTTTGTATGTCTCGCGTTGTAGAGTTCCCCGCAGTACCGCTTCCTGTAAATCGTCAAGGTGCTGACCTGTTTTCTCGAAAACTATGCGATCGGCGACATTTAACATTTCTTTAAGATTCATCTGGCAGGGAAATGCGAGAGTTTTGCTTATTGTAACTCACAACTGCCAACATTTTCGTACATTTTCGTACATTGTTGTACAAAGTTAGATTAAAGTTAAAGTAAAAGCGAGGGAGACTATGCGGCAAAATAGAACTTTTTTGGGCTAGACAAACGTTGAATTTATTAAGGATAATGGAACAAGTATTAAAAGGATAAATTGATTTATGAATTGGGAAGAGTTTGCCAGTAAAGCAGGTGAAGAAGTTGTAGAAAATGTTGTAGAAAAAACTATGGGAATTAATGGAAATACAGTCAAAACAGTCAAAGCGGTTGCAGAAACTGGTGCTGCGGTAGGCGCGGCTGCTAGTGCTGCAACAGGGTTGACTGTTGCAGCAACTTCAGGAGCAGGAATTACTTCGGGTCTAGCTGCTGCAGGTGGTGTGGTTGGTGGTGGCATGGCGGCGGCTCCTGCGGTATTAGCAGCAGGCCCAGCTTATCTTGGGGCAAAAATAATGAATGAAACTTTGTTCAAAGAGCAATCGAACTTGTCTGAGGAAGAGAATGATGCTCGTGCAGCGGCAAGAACAGCTACAAACATTGGGGCTGCTGCTGGTCTAGTTGGTGCTGGTGCTGTAACGGTAGCTGGCGGTGCTTCTGGTGCTGCAATTATGGGCACCCTTGCGGGTATCGGTGGTGTTGTCGGGGGAGGCGCAATTGCTGGTACTGCCATAGTTGCTGCTGCGCCTGTTGCTGCGGCGGCTGCTGTTGGATACGGAATATATAAACTTTTTGGAGGTAAAGGGTAAAGATAGTTAGTTCAGTTTGAATTGGTAGGTTGGGTTTCCTGTTGCAACCCAACCTTCATCAGCGTTTAGTCTGGCTTTAGTATTTCCTCGCACCTCGCAGCAAATATCAGAAAACTGCCAGCGATTGAAAAGGTAAGCTTTGCTATCTATATGCAGCAAATATTACAGCGTTGGGTTATAGATTCTGTTTCGTAGCTTTGGAGTATACGGATGTTTGGTTGGCTATCTGAACTATTTAATTGGTTTTTCAGACTATGGAATCGGTTGGATGATAAAACGAAAGTTAAAATTATAGAGGAAGTTGTCAAGTCATTTGAAAAGCTGCTTCGTTCTTTTTATGGTTCGTGGAAAAATCGGCATACCAAGTGAGAATAAATGATGAGTAATTTTAAGGAACCTATGGATGAGATTGAGCAATTACCTACTCAATCAGTGATGAGTAATTTTAAGGGATTTATCGATGATATTAAGCAATCACCTACTCAATCACTGCCAGAATCTGATTTAACTCTTCCATCCCTTCAAATGGCTTTAACAGCAGGAACTTTCCTTATGTTGACGCCCTTCTCATTTTCAAATAATGAAAAGCAAAAATTCTCAGAAGAGGTGTCGAGCTTAATTCAGAATGAATCTTTTTTATCTGACTTCAGCAATCAAATTGGTGAACCTTTGGAGCAGGAATCTGAAGATGACTTCGTGAGACGCGGTAGCAATAGGTTAAGAGAGATGCTTTATGAGAGATTTGGCATCAAAGGTTGAATGGATATAATATTCAGGTCTGTCGAAGTAGTCGCAGTATAGCTTAGTGGGATCACAGCTCTTGTAGGTTGAGTTGAAGCTTGTGTTCACCTACCTCTTTTTCCAGTTACAATTTTATCCCTTTGCAGCATTTCAAAGTGCGCTGATTGCACGGATAGCGATCGCACATAATCATCATCCCTAATTTGCGATCGACCTCCAGCATCAATTCTCCACAAAGCATCCGGCTGAAATTCGTTATCTGCGTCCCGCACAGTAGCATTTTCGCCCAATTCCACCCCAGCCAACATATAATTTGATTGTGTTGTTCGCCGTGACTTCTGAATCTTACCGATAAGGCCACATAAAATATTTTTTTATCTATTCAGTTAGCCATAAAAATTCAAGTAAACATAGCATCGCAGGGGCAACTTTTGCCGCACTAAACTCGCTCCTAATATAAATATCTAACTAAATCCTTCCCTTAAACCTTCTGCTTCTTCCTTCACGTCCTTCGCGTCTTCGCTGTTCGTTTCTAACCCAAATATTCAATCCAAGTCGGCAAAACCTCCGGCGAACCGTACCACTTCCCCGGAGAACGAGGCGAATGCCAAACTCCCTCCAACACCAGATTTTCGGCCCCCTCCAAAACAGCAGCTTCCACCGGCGTAATTCCATCTCCCCAAGTTTCGCCCTTCCCCACAGTTAATTCGTAACTTTTATAGGCCAGCCAAGTCCCTAAACCACGCTTGCCAAAAACAGCCTTCCCAGCAGCGCACACGTAGCGCACCTGCGGGTGAAAAGCCCCCGGATAGTGAATTTTGACAAAATCTAGATTTTTGCGCGTCCAGCGCTCTTGAGAGACGTGCGGCGTGCCTAAAGTGATTAAAGTATTCACATAAGGGTGAGCTTCCCACAAACCCGCGTCCTCAAGCACGTCGCCGTGAATGGTGTAAGGCTTTTCGCCCAAATAGATGCGAGAAATCCAGCCGCCGGCCGAATGACCGACGAGATTGATCTGGGGAACGCCGTATTGCTGTAACATTTGTTTGACCGTCCGATCGAGCTGTCGCAAAATTGGCACCATCGACCGCCCGCCAAAAGTCGGCAACCAATCTCCCTTGCCCAGAGGCACTGTTACTGTTGGAAAACCTTGATCGAGCAGAGATTTTTCTAATTCGCGATAGTCAGAAGCAGCAGCAAAATATCCTGGTAAAATCACGGTTGGTAATGGCATGGTCAATTTTATATTTTATATTTTATATTTTGCGGCCGGAGTGCTACGATCTGTTTTTCAAGTTCAAAGACACTTGCCGAAGCATCCTTTGGATTGCTAACATCTGCCACTCGTTAAACCTTTTGCTTAGGGAATATCTACTTCTATGGCTCGCGAGCCGATTCAAACATGGTATTTTACCCTAGTTGTCGTTCACTTAGAAGACCGTTTTCTACTGGTACAAGAGCGCAAGTACGAGCAGCAGTGGTATCTCCCAGCAGGGCGAGTGGAAAAAGGGGAAACTTTGCTCGAAGCTGCTATGCGTAATACCCTTGAGGAAGCGGGCATTTCCATCATCATTGAGGGAATTCTCCGGGTAGAGCACACAGTGATGCCTAAGGGTAATGTGCGCCTCCGAGTCATTTTTGTGGCTCGTCCACAAGATAAGACGCCGCCCAAGAGTAAGCCGGATGAGCATACTTTGTGCGCGGGCTGGTATTCTCTCAAGGAATTAGACCAGTTGTCGTTGCGGGGAGAGGAAGTTCGAGAAATGTTTCAATATATGGCAAGCGGCGCTCCCATTTATCCTATCGACTTGCTCACCATCGAGGGAGCTCCTTTTAAAAATTACCGCTATCGCTGGTGAATCAAGAGGGTTTTGAGATTGCCGCCACAGCCTCCGCGTACAACGCGCAGTAACTCGATCAGTTTTGAGTTTTTTGAGTTCGTAACCGAATTGGAAACGCCGATCGAGCCAACGGATCGATCGTGTGTAATGAATAAATTAGGCCTCAGAACCCGAAAAAAGACGGTAGAGCAGTGGCACAGTCTGTTTTTTGCTCACCCCAGTCCGGCCCGTCTGATGCCCTGCTCACCATTCTCAACAATATCTGATAAACCGCGTATAGGATTCGGCCAAAGGGATTGGGCAAGAAAAACAATGGTTTCAGCAATTAACAACGTCCTCACCCTATTAGCGACTGCTATACAAGCGTGGAACCCGTCAAAAAACCGGGTTTCTACGCTTGAGTGCTTGATGTGAGGGTCGCGAAATCTCAATAAAAGTCGATCGGGCAATTTCGATACCGACCGTGCTAAAATTATACCTTTGAATTCTCCAACAGCCACTTTTAAAATCACTCAAAAAAAATATCAATTAATAACTATTAACTTCCAATTCCCAATTATCAATTCTCAATTACCAATTCCCCATTCCCCATAGTCATGACTGACTCTTCCTCCCTAGCCAACACCCTTTCCGAACCGCTGCGCCAGCCTTTTTGGTGGGCAGCCCTAGCTTCTGTCAGCCTGCACGGAGTCCTCGGAGTAAGCGCCCCGACGCTCTCAAACATACTTTATGGTGGAAATTCCTCAAAAAATATCCCCGGTTCTGTCGGCTTAGTAGAACTAACTCCCGCAGAAGCCGGCCGCCTGCCACAAACCATACCACCAAAACCGTCTAATACGCGATTTACGCCATTTTCGATCGCAGCAGTTCCCCTTCGGCCAGCGCCAAAGTTAGCCCCGCCCTTGCCCCCCGCACCTGATACCATCAACTTGCCCGCCATGCCGCCGGGAATGCCGCCTCCTGGATTCTTTTCCCCTCTGCCTCCTTCCCCTCTCCCGCCCTTCACGGCCCCAACAGCCCCGCCACCTCCCAAAACTCCATCCCCAACAGTCAGAGCCCCCTCCCAGCCAATACCCACTTTCGTCCCACCCGTACCTCCCAGCGGTTTTCTTTTCCCGCCCTTACCTGGTAATTTCGATCGCAATATCCCGCCACCGCCATCGCTGCCAGAAGCGCCCCAGCTTCCAGGCGGCGGATCGGAAGATGAAGCAGAGGCGCTCAAAAAAATCATAGCCAGTAGAGGCGGACTCCCACTATTTCCAGACGGAGCTCCAGTCTTTACCCCGGAATTCCCAATTGGCAGGAATGTGGGACCCGATGGAGTACCAAAATTGACTCAAAAAGATCCCAATAAAAGGAATCTCATCGCAGAAACTCCCGAAGAAAGAATCAGGAGACAACAATTTGAAGAGGGACAGCGACAGCTAGGACAGTCCGGCCAACCGGGTTCAAACTTACCCACCGACAGAGAGACACTGCTGGCGGCTGGAGAGACCTATGTTGCTTTGTTTGATAAATTCAAAAAGGCTTATCCTGACTTGGAAACGACGGGCCCGACTCCTGTGCCTGTCCCTTATCCCGTAACAGCTTGCTCGCAAAAACTCCAAGGAAGAGCAGTTTTTGGAGCAGTTGTCAGCCCTCAAGGCTTGCTCAAGGCCGAGCCACAGCCGATCGTCCCCACGGGTTACGGTATTCTCGATAATGCGGCTAAAATTGCGATTATTAGCCCTTCTCTAACATTTGAAGCAGCCAGCACGCACAAGCTTTACCAACTGACTGTCGAGTTTAAGTACGACGAAAAAGTTTGCAGTGGCATTCCTCTCACCCCAACCAAGCCCAACCCACCAGGCCAGCCGCAGCCCGCGCCCGCGCCGACAGCGCCCAGCAGACCAACAGGCCAGCCACCTTCCCCAGCGCCTACTGAAGTGAAACCGCAGTTTGAGAAGCCGCCGGCCCCCTCAAACAAACCACAGCCAGGGGCTCAACCGTCGCCGCCGACACCCAAACCCGCGGCTCAACCGTCGCCCTCGCCTGAACCGAAACCAGCCGCGGAACAGTCACCTTCTCCTCAACGGCAACCCGCCGAAGAGTCTCCGCAGCCCGAAGCAGCGCCTTCTCCGACCGCCGAAGAGTCTCCGCAGCCCGAAGCAGCGCCTTCTCCTGCAGCCGAAGTGTCCCCGCAGCCGGAAGCTGCGCCATCTCCAGCCCCGGAAGTGTCCCCGCAGCCGGAAGCTGCGCCATCTCCGGCCCCGGAAGTGTCGCCATCTCCGGCCCCGGAAGTGTCGCCATCGCCGGAAGCTGCGCCTTCTCCTGCAGCTACCGAAAATTAATTAGGCATCAGTAAGAGGAAATCGGGAATGGGTAGTATCCAATCTGCTTGCTTCACTACTATTGTGAGTTAGTAGTTAGTAGGGTGCGTCAGCTTGAATATTTGTTGGTTCTCAAACTAATTTCTACTTGCTGACGTACCCTACTTTACCCACTAAGAATGAAGTTGTTTTTCGTCCGCCCAACCCGGCTTTAGACGATTGAAGTTTTGACTGCAAACCTAATTACCTATTCCCCTTAACCTCTCAATTGTATTGAACTTTATACATTTGAAATAAGTCGCCGCTTTGCTTTTTTACTACCTTAGCGCCAGCAGCTTTAATCATTTTTTCCCAATCTTCTATTGTCTCTAAAAATACTTCGCCGGCTCGATAAGTTTCCAAAATTGCCCAATCTTCGGCTAAAGGAGCATTGGGGTTGAGGACATCAAAAACAAAATGACCGCCCGGTTTTAGTACCCGCTTTACTTCTCCCATGACAATACTCCAATAGTCTATGGGATAGTAACAGCTAAAGCCTGTAGCGAGGCATAAATCGAACTGAGCCTCCTCGTAATTTAACTGGTGAGCGGGGGCCCATTCTACACCTTTGAACAGCTTAGAATTGAGCTGAGGGCCGCGAGCGTTTAAGGCGTCTCGCGCTACGCTGCTGATTTCTTGACCATAAAAATATGCTTCCCAATCCCGCCAAGGGTAGATGAGAAAGCTGACTCCGCAGCCAATGTCTAAACAGCGCTGATTTTTTTGAGGTTTGGCAATTTTCCAGAAGGGAGAAACTGTTTTTGCTTGGAGAGTTCCTGCGACTGATTCTAGGAAAATCGGCATTGCTTCGACTTCTTCGGGTAAAGCGAAAGCTTCTCCCCGGTATTCGCGATCGAATCGAGAAGCGACTTGCGACAGTAAAACTTGCCAGCTATCTGATTTTCCTTTAGCAAACCAAGTCTGCTCCTGACCCGCTACTGGGCGATCGGACTTTTTAGACATTCTTGAATTACCTTTTAGAAGCTTTGAGAGCTTTTGTAAAGTTTTGGCGGTAAGGCTTATTAAAAATTAACGCGGGCCAGAGCAGCGAGAGCTTCAGGCGATTTGCAAAACTTCGATCGAAGTTAGTGCGATCGAAACCATTCCAAAATTTCCAAATGCCGCCACCGTAAGCGATCAGCAATGCCAAGCTAATTAACGTACTCATTAAAAAAACCCCTAAGCAATGGATAGGATTTTGGGTCAGCTAGTCAAAGCGCTACCCTTAATCTATCATTTATCAGACGCCAAGGCGCACCGATAGCTGTAGTAATTCCACCTTCAGAAAGAGACTTTAAAATCCCCGCTGGCCACAAACTTAAAAATAACACCCCCGAAATAGCTTTCACCGAGCAAGCAAGAAGGGACTTCTGTCAAAAGTCGAGGATTCTGAGGACTTATACGATTGAAGAATTAAAGAATTGGGAATGACTGATGACAGAAGGGTTTCGAGTACGGGCCTACAGTTGCATTCTTTTTTTTAACTGGTATTACCTAACATCACATCCCCTACAAATCCGAGCTCGACCGGGGGATTGGTGCGATGTAGCAAGTTCTAATTCGGTTGAAATCGGTTGCTGTTGGGGGACGGCCTGGCCGAACGGGATTTACCAGACGTGTCACTACTCGAAGATATTTAAGTAAGAACTGATTGCTGGTGGCCGACGAATTACAGCAGGCAAACTTTTTCTAGCGGACAATAGCGGTAGAGAGCTTTTTAAGCAAGGAGGATTTTATGCGTGCAGTGCTGATGGCTGGGGGATCGGGAACGAGGCTCAGACCCCTGACGTGCGATTTGCCCAAACCGATGGTGCCGATTCTGAATCGCCCGATCGCAGAACACATTATTAATTTGCTAAAAAGGCATCAGATTACGGAAATTATTGCCACGCTGCACTACCTTCCCGATGTCATGCGCGAATATTTTACTGACGGGGCAGAGTTTGGCGTTCAAATGACTTACGCTGTGGAGGAAGACCAACCGCTGGGTACGGCTGGTTGCGTCAAAAATATTGCTGAACTGCTCGATCGAACTTTTCTGGTCATCAGCGGCGACAGCATCACAGACTTCGACTTGACGGCAGCGATCAAATTTCACCGTAGCCAGCAATCCAAAGCCACGTTAATTTTAACTCGCGTTCCCAACCCGATGGAATTCGGCGTCGTGATTACCGAGGAAAATTACCGCATCAGCCGCTTTCTGGAAAAGCCTTCTAGCAGCGAAATTTTCTCCGATACTATCAATACCGGCATTTATATTTTAGAACCCGAAGTCTTGGATTACCTGCCGGTAAATCAGGAGTGCGACTTCTCGAAAGACTTGTTTCCCCTGCTACTGGAAAAAAATGAGCCTATGTACGGCTACATCGCTGAGGGTTACTGGTGCGATGTCGGCCAGCTAGATGTTTACCGGGAATCTCAGTACGACGCGCTGCGGGGAAAGGTCAAACTGGATTTGAGCTACTACAACGAAGTTCGATCTGGACTTTGGGTAGGTCAGAATACTTTTATTGACGATAGCGCGATCGTCGAAGTACCGGCGATGATCGGCAATAATTGCCGAATTGGAGCCCGAGTTAAAATCGATGCGGGTACGGTGATCGGAGATAACGTGACTGTCGGGGCCGACGCCAACCTCAAGCGTCCTATCGTCTGGAACGGAGCAATTGTCGGTGAAGACGCTCATCTTAGGGCCTGCGTGATTTGCCGGAGCACCCGCGTAGACAGGCGCGCTCACGTCCTCGAAGGTGCTGTCGTCGGTTCAATGTCCATCGTGGGAGAAGAAGCACAAGTGGGGCCAAGCGTGCGCGTATGGCCGAGCAAAAATATTGAATCCGGCGCTCTGTTAAATCAAAATTTAATTTGGGGAGAACAAGCTAAGCGGAATTTGTTCGGTCAGCGTGGCGTTCAAGGACTGGCAAATGTGGATGTTACTCCGGAATTTGCAGTGAAATTGGGCGCGGCTTATGGCTCGACTTTGAAACCGGGGACTGCGGTATCGGTTTCTCGTGACCAGCGGAGCATTTCGCGGATGGTTTCGAGGTCTTTGATTGCGGGTTTGATGTCGGTGGGAATTAATGTGATCAATTTGGAATCGACGGCAATTCCGATCGCGCGCACGGTTTCGTCTACGCTGTCGATTGCTGGCGGCATTCACGTTCGCATTTCGCCCGATCGCTCCGACCACATTTTAATTGAATTCTTCGATATCAAAGGCATCAATATTACTAAAGGAGCTGAGAAAAAAATCGAGGGGGCTTATTTTAAGGAGGATTTGCGGCGAGCTCTAATTCCCGAAATTGGAGAGATGACGTACTTTAACCAAGCTCTCGAAGTGTACAACCGCATTTTTGAGCGGCAGATGAATGTTGAGGCAATACGCTACAGCAATTCTAAGGTGGTAATCGATTACGTTTACGCGGTTTCGGGAGCAATTCTGCCCCAAATGCTTGCCAAGTTCGGCTGCGATGCGGTGGTACTCAATGCTAGTCTCAAGCAGACTTCTCTAAGCAACGGGGAACGGGAATATTTACTCGACCAACTCGGCCGGGTGGTGAAAGCACTCAGCGCTAATTTCGGAGTGCAGGTATCGGCTAACGGCGAACAGCTCATTTTAGTAGATGAGTCTGGGATAGCGATTCGTGGGGAAATGCTGACGGCGTTGATGGTAAATTTGATGCTGACTTCTCATCCCAAAGGTACAGTAGTAGTGCCGGTGCATGCGTCTTCTGCGGTGGAGGCGATCGCCCGACGCTATCAAAGCAAGGTAATCCGCACGAAGGCGAACCCAACTGCTTTGATGGAAGCCGCTAACAGGAATCCGAATGTGGTTTTGGGCGGCAGCGGCCTTATGGGTTTTATTTTCCCGCAGTTGCATCCCGGATTTGACGGAATGTTCTGCATTGCTAAAGTGATAGAAATGATGACGATTCAGGAGCGATCGCTCGGACAGATCAAGGCGGAACTTCCCCGCATCACCCACCGCAGTTACAGCGTCCGCTGTCCTTGGACTATCAAGGGTTCGCTGATGCGACATTTAGTAGAAACTCATTCGCCCGATCGTTTAGAATTATTAGATGGAGTGAAGATTTTTAACTACAGCGACGACAATTGGGTATTAATTTTACCCGATGCTAGTGAACCGACGGTTCATATCTTCGCCAACAGTGAGGATCGAGATTGGGTATCTGAAACTTTGAAGGAGTACCGCGCCCTCGTTCACGATTTTGTCAGTCAAGCCGAGGCGGCGGTTCTCCAAGATAAATTTGGTAACGTGTAATCCGTCATCGGTGACAACTAATAGCGATGGGGCGCAGAAAAATCAGTAATTACCAATTACCAATTGGCAATTGGCAATTCCCCCAAGCAAGACCCACAAGTCATCGGTACACGGATAGCTATTTTTTCCTTCTTCCTTCTTCCTTCTTCCTTCTTCCTTCAATATCCAATTCCCAATTACGCACACACAGATAACAGATGAATAGCTGCATTTTGATGGCGGAAATAATTCAACAACCGCAACTCCGTTATACTCCTGACAATCAACTTCAAATCGCTGAGATGTTGGTGCAGTTTCCCGGCCCCAAACCCGAAGATCCTCCCGAACATTTGAAAGTGATAGGATGGGGAAATTTTGCTCAAGAAATTCACGAGAAATATCACGAGGGCGATCACGTGATTATTGAAGGGCGACTGAGCATGAATACGATCGAAAGAGATGGTATTAAAGAAAAGCGCGCTGAACTGACAGCTCAAAGGATTTACAGCGTCGGTGCCGATGCAATAAGTTCGGCTCCCGCAGCTAGAACCGCCCCCGAACCGGCTCAAATTCGCGACAGCGCCCCGGCTAATGTGCCGAGCAATGTAGTTCCTTTAGGCTCGCGGAACCGCAGTTCTAACAGCGCTCCAGGTGGCGCTAACCGCACGTCTAGTTCGGATTGGAACTCGCATCAGTCTTCAAATTCTGAGTCCGATCGCCAGTCGGGTTCGTCTAACGAACCTGACAATCCCGATTACGATCCGATTCCGTTTTAAAAATTAGGGTGCATCACTTTATGAGCGAGCGCGAAACTTCGCCGTTCGATCGAAAGTGACGCACCTTAATTTAAGGGCGATTCCCTACGGGATAGCTTCGCACGCGCGTACTTCAGGAAAAAAAGGGCGCTCCTCTTCGAGGGCTGCGTTAACGAATTTTGCCCAACTACGAGCTAAATTGCAAATTTTACAGCTTGATCGTCACAACTTTTTTCTTGCTTTTTTCGTCGCGCAGCACGACGGTATTGTAGGGTGATGTATCCGTCCCCAGCGGAATTGGCAGCTTAAAGCTGCTGCTCTTATGCTTAACTTCGCCTAAATCAATGCTTTTCGTTATATTGCCATCTGTTGCCAGATAAGCGGTAAGTCCGCCTTTATAATCTTCAATCAAAAAGTCTCTGAAGAAAAGGACTTCCCCAGCACCCTCGACATCGATACCAAGGATGACCGTACCGCTAAACGTTGCGCCTTTTTCTTCTTCATCAACCGTCGCCATTTTAATTTCCGAGGGGTCTTGACCGGACATATCTGGCATAAATTTTTTCTCCTGAACAGAGCGCAATAATTAACAAGAAGCTTACCTGATGCTAGGGGCGATCGCAAAACTCTTAGGGCGTATTTCTGCATCGGTCTTGCTTCTGTCTGAGGTTATAGAAGCCCGCGATCGCGAATTATACCACCAAGTCTCGCAAACACCGCCGCGCTAATTCGATTCGATATTTAGCATCCTAAGTCGGGAGTTTTTAAGTGATTGGGTGGAGAATTAAGCCTGATGTTTCTGATAATTTAAGAGCGATCGCACTTTGCTCAATAAAGGGCGATCGCCCTGAAAAATTATTATTTCCAGTAACGGGTCAAAATCCGCATTACTTCACCTGCTAGAGGGGATGGTAAAGGCGGGCTCCATTCACCAACTTCTGCAAAACCTAAAACGTGCAGCAGGCTGATGATGCTTTCTACTCCTTTGGGAATCCCGCAAATCAACAATCGGATCGGTTGCTTTCCGATGGGTGCGTCGGGAATTTCTTCGCGCAGGAGTTCGGGAGCTGACTTTGGCTGTGATATCATAAGTTTTAACTAAACAATAGTCGGATAGCGATCGCCCTTGAGTTTTCGAGGCAAAGGGGCGATCGCTTTTCCGTTTGTACATCCTCAGCATAGTTCATTCGCTGCTGCGAGTCAAGCGATACGACAAAAAATATTGCCGATACGGCAAAACAAGTGTTAGTGAAGGTTGCAGGATGCTAACATCACCTTGCAAAGTCCTGGCTAGTAGTTGAGCACCCGCAGTGATCCGTTGGAAATTGGCAGTTGTGATGGCCGATCGCAATATCAGCAATAAAGAATTGGCGGCTAGAGTTGGGATGCACCCAACATCTGTTTCTAAAATCAAAACCCGGCGCCGGCTCACAAGAATTGATGAAACAACTCTTGATGCTTTGTGCAAAGCACTAAACTGCCAACCGGGAGATTTAATGGTGTATGAGGAAGACAATCCTGATCGCACTTAAAAAAAACCGACTGCGATCGTTAATCGTTAGCAGTAAGGTTGACAGCGACGCACCCTACAGATTCGATCGCACAATTTCTACTGCAAAAACGCGAGCAAACTCAGCGACAACGAGCGATCGCACTTGATCGACATCAATTCCGGGGATAAACTGCTCTAAACTGCCAACAGGTCGATCGGGAATCCCGCAAGGTACAATTTGCCCAAAACCTGCGAGATCCGGGCAAACATTTAAAGCAAAACCGTGCATCGTAATCCAGCGGCTGACTTTAATGCCGATCGCACCTACCTTGCACCCATCCACCCAAACCCCAGTCATACCGGGAACCCGCGAACCCTTCAACCCCAAAACTTCCAGCACCCCCAGCAGCACTTCCTCCAACTGCCGCAAATACCAGTGCAAATCTTGTTGGTGACGGCGCAAATTTAAAATCGGATAGCCCACCAATTGTCCCGGACAGTGGTAAGTCACCTCGCCGCCCCGCTCAACTCGGTGCAGTTCCGGCCCAGTTTGACTTGGGTCAAATTTCAGAAATTCCAGCTTTGCTCCCAGTCCCAAAGTGTAAACCGGCGGATGTTCCAGCAAAATCAGGACATCTGGTAAATCTGGTTTGTCGCGGCGGTCTTGCACGAGTTTTTGCTGGATTTCCCAAGCTTGGGAGTAGGGAACTTGTCCCCAATTGAGGAGCAAGCAGGGTTGTGCATTTAGTTGTTGAGGGATGAGAGGAGAAACCATGCAAAAAATCAATAGTATTTTTACGGAATATTGGCCTAGCTTAAATCAAGAATTGTCAACATATAATAAAAGATTTGGAAGATAAGTGTTTTCGAGAATACATAGTGCTACTGTATAAAATATACCCAAGTTACAGAAGGGAGGGAGCTCTATGAAGCTTGTTATCCAGGGTAAAAATATAGAAATCACCGATGCGATTCGCGAGTACGTCAATCAAAAGGTGGAAAAGGCAGTTAGCCATTTTCAAACTTTGACGACAGAAGTGGACATACATCTATCGGTGGCTCGTAACCCCAGGATCAATCCTAAGCAGACTGCTGAGGTGACAATTTATGCTAACGGCAGCGTGATTCGGGCTGAGGAAAGCACGGAAAGCCTGTATGCCAGCATAGATTTGGTTGCCGACAAGATAGCTCGTCAACTGCGGAAATTTAAGGAAAAACGTCACGACAACAAGACCCAGAGTAGTGCCAAAACGGTTACGGTAGTTGAGGAACATCCTGTAGTAGCGGATCTGATTGGCGATCGAACTCCCGAACTTCCTGCTGAGGTGGTACGGACTAAGTATTTTGCTATGCCTCCAATGACGGTGCAAGAAGCTTTGGAACAATTGCAGATTATCGATCACGATTTCTATATGTTCCGTAATGCGGAAACAGGCGAAATTAACGTACTCTACGAACGAAAGACTCACGGTGGCTATGGAGTTATCCAACCCCGCCACAGCAACGGTAACGGTAATAGCAAAAATGGCAAAACTGCCGAAAGCGCTACATCTGAAAAATCGAGTGTTGCGAAAAGCTAGATAATTGCTGAGTGCTAATTGTTAATGGCTGCAAGTCGTTAGCAAAAAAGGACTAAAGTCCTTACTACGAACCACGAGTTTTTAGTAAGGACTTTAGTCCTTTATTGTTTTTTAGAGAATCAGCACTGAGGTGTTCACTACGAACAAGTGGTAAAATCTTTCTTTACCAGCTAGCTGTATCTCGCGACTAAATCTTTCGCTGCTTGTCGGTGTTTTTCTACCAAACTCGGCGGGGAAAGCACTTGGGGGCTATCCATATATCTTTGCACCCACAGACTGAATTTGTTCAGGGAGCGATGGGGCAAATCTATCTGATAATTAACATACAGCAGCTTGCCAAAACTGTCCCTGGGCCCTTCCTTAATTTTTTGTCGCTGCTGTCGCCGATCTCCCTCTAGACTCCTTGCGCGGTCTGGGGTGTAGAATGGAGGTGAAACTAATTGAATGGAATGTATGCGGAAGTTAGTTTTCTCAGATACAGAAATGTTTTATCGTGAGCTAAAGACAGCCTTGGAGCAAAGTGAGCAAGTTGAAGTTATTACAGACTACGAGCGATATTCAGACCTTCCAGAGAAGTTAAAAACCATTTTTGAGTTACACAAGAACAAATCGGGAGAGTGGGTAAATATAGCTACAGGCGCATTCATCCCTTATTCTGCTGGGGTTACTACAATTAACTACTCTGCCCTCTATATTTTTGCTGGTGCAGGTGCAGGTGCTATTCTTGGATTTATAGTTGGTGGCCCTGTTGGAGCAGCAGTTGGCGGTGGTATCGGAGCCATAGTTGGAACTGTTGCTGTTGTGACATCAAGCGGAAGGCATCATGTAGATATAGAAATTGATGTGAATGGTAAACTCCGGCTTAAGATTAGCCCAATCCATTGAACAACGCGACACTCCTTACTCGCTGGGGAAACTAATTGAATGGGAAGTTTGTTAACTCTGGGGTCAAGTTTGATAATCTGTGTTGGTGCTCCCCACTCGCTGGGGAAACTAATTGGATGGAAACTGACCTGCATCGGCGCAAGGGTCGCACCAAATTTGTTGGCCCAACTCCCCACTCGCTGGCGAAACTAATTGAATGGAAACGCGTCGCCTGCACGACGAACTGCACATCACCCGCCTCCCCACTCGCTGGGGAAACTAATTGAATGGAAACTTAAAAAAGCAGCCAAGGTTTCCATCTTGACTGCTTTCAATTTTCCCATTCACTAGAAAAATACATGACTTACACACTCATACTAAAGAAACCGGGTTTTTTACCTAATAGGTGGGTTCCCAGCAAGGATTTTCGTAAAAAAACCCGGTTTCTGACTTCTCCTGCATCCTGGACTAAACTAATTGAACAGACACTCCCTACAAAAGCAAATCCAACAGCAATATAAACCCTGTCAATATATACTTTTTTTTGACTTTTGCTACAAACATTAACCTAACTCCTGGCCGGGCACGGCAATGCCGTTTCCCTACGGATGAGAACATCTAATTTCTATGTATCAATATTTTTCAGAATTAGTATAATATTTTCTCCTGTCAATCAAGCATCCCAGTCTCAGTCCAATATTCTTCAATAGACTTGAGCTAAAAAAGAGCGATTTATCAAAGCCTGTAAACAATAGATTGCGATTTCCGCGCCAATATCGAAGAAACCGGGTTTTTTAGATAATCTGCTAGATACAGCAAATCATTTTCGTAAAAAAAACCGATTTCTGGCCACCCGCGCGCCATCTAACTTTTGATGGTTTCTAAAGTTTTGAGTGCTTCTGCAACGTGTGCTTTGAAGTCTAACATGGAGTCAAAAATATGCTTGACAATGCCTTCTTTGTCAATGACATAAGTTACTCTACCGGGCATAATCCACAGTGTAGCTGGAACTCCATATAATTGCCGCACTTTGTTGCCAGTATCGCTCAGCAGTGTAAAGGGTAGCTGATATTTTGCCGAAAATTGCTGGTGCGATTGTTGCGAATCTTCGCTAATTCCTATGACTTCTGCACCTGCGTCTTTGAAGACTTCGTAACTATCTCGAAAAGCGCAAGCTTGGGTGGTGCATCCGGGTGTGTCGTCTTTGGGGTAAAAGTAGACTATGACGTTTTTTTTACCTTTAAAATCTTTGAGGCTGACTGATGTGCCAGTTTGAGATGGTAAGGTAAAATCGGGTGCGGTGTCTCCTACTTTGACGGTCATGTTTTTTTAACTTAGTAGAGCTGTTTGCGTGAAAATTTAACTTTTGTTATTGTACTGTCTTTTGTGACGAATAGTTCGTAGGTGCGATCGCCCGCTGCGACAGCCTCCCAGTTTTGCTTTCTCGCACTCAAACAAAAAACCCCTTTTGGCAACATCGGAATGATGTCGGCAATTCACAGTTACGCGGATTAATTCGAGAGGCTTTTTTGAACCGCAGATGAACGCTGATTAACGCAGATTGTTATTGAAAATTGGAGGGGCGGCCCTGAATCGTTAACACAAAGTTAATTGTTATCGGCCTTTAGTTAAATTTTTTAATTCCCGCCAGATTGGAGGAATTTGACCGGAGTGTGTGCGGGGCTGGGTGAGGATTCCTTGAGTCGGACTGAACAGCAAGGATAGCACAAAGAATCCAGATGCAACTAAAACTATTGCGGGCCCGGATGGCAAGTTATAAAAGTAGCTGAGATACATTCCGCTAATGCTGGAAATAACTCCGATTATTGCGCCTAAAATCATGACTTGGTGCAGGCGAGTGACTAGGAGATAGGCGGTACTTGCGGGTGTAATTAATAGGGACAAGACTAGCACTACGCCAACGGCTTTGAGGCTGGCAACTATGGTGAGGGCGATGAGTACCATCAATCCGAAGTTGAGCAGGTTTACTGGCAAACCTGTGGCTTGCGCTCCTAATGGATCGAATGTGTAAAATAGCAGTTCTTTGTAAAAGACTACTACAACTAATAAGACTACGGCGACTATGACGGCTGTGTCGATCGCATCTTCAGCCGTAACGCCGAGGATATTGCCGAAAAGAAAGTGGTTGAGGTCGATTTTGTTGTCTTTTTGGACGATCGTAATTAAGGTGATGCCGAGGGCGAAAAACGCTGAAAATACGATGCCCATTGCGGCGTCTTCTTTGATTGTCGATCGAGCTTTGATCCAAGCTATGATTACTGTACTCAAAACTCCGGCAATGAAAGCGCCGATAAAAATATTTGCTCCGAGGATAAATGCGATCGCCAATCCGGGCAAAACCGAGTGGCTGATGGCGTCTCCAAGCAAGGCCAGGCGCTGTACCATTAGGTAGCTGCCGACGATCGCGCAGACGATGCCGACGAGAATGGCAATTATGAGCGATCGCTGCATGAATCCGTACTGCAACGGCTCAATTAAGGTTTGTATCATAAAATTATAAAATCACAGTTAACGAATGACTAACAATCAAAGCAACCGGGTTTAATGGGAGATTGATCGTTGCCAAACCCAATATTACCCAAGAAACTGGCTTCAAAACCGTAACTCGTAGATTAATGACTGTTAGCTAATTAAGCGGCTTGTCCGGCAAAAAACATTACTTGTCCGCCGTAGGCGCGGTAAAGGTTTTCTTGGGTTAGCACTTCTTGGCGGGAACCAGCGGCAATCAATTCTGTATTCAGCAAAATTAAATCGTCAAAATTGGTAATTGATTCGCCTAAGTCGTGGTTGACTACTAAGACGATTTTTCCGGCATTTGCTAGTTGGTGGAAGATGTCAAAAATGATATTTTGAGTTTTTTGGTCAACGCCGACAAACGGCTCGTCAAAGCAGAAAATAGCGGCTTCTTGGGCTAATGCTCTCGCTAGAAATACTCGCTGTTGCTGTCCGCCGGAAAGTTGTCCGATCGGTCTGTCTTTGTAAGCACTCATGCCTACTCTTTCTAAGGCATCGGCAGCGGTGCGGCGGCTAGCTGCGGAGAAGCGGCGAAACCATCCGGCTTTTCTGACTCTTCCCATCATCACGACATCCCAAACGGTGGCGGGATAGTTCCAGTCAATTTGCGATCGCTGGGGCACGTAGGCTACTGTTTCGAGTCGATCGGCGATCGCTTCCTCGCCCCAGGTAACTGTGCCGCGATTTGCCGGAATTAAGCCCAACATTGCTTTAATCAGCGTGCTTTTGCCGGCACCGTTGGGCCCAATAATACCCGTCAGCCTTCCCGGTTTGACGGAAAGATTGATATCTCTGAGTGCCTCTACCGTGCGGTAGTTTACTGCTAAGTGCTTAACAGTGATAATTTCAGTGTCGGTAGCGCTGTCTTTGAGGTGGCAAACCATTTTAGACCAAGGATTCTCGTTGGGGAAGGCGGCGGTATTCATTGCGGTGACTCTATCTCCTTTTTATTAAGTTTACTGTAAAAATGAAAAGAATATGAAATCATCGGTAAATAGGAATAATCGGGAACGCACCAGAGGTAGATAATGCGACAGTCCAAGCTGGAAACCCCTCAAACTATAGGTTTGGCGGCGAAAATCTCAAGTCGGTTAAAACTCATATCTTCCACAATTCTCAATAACAGGCAAGATGCCTGTTCCACAAAGAGTGAGTTTTCTGGTGGGGTGGGCATCCTGCCCGCCCAGACAAGGGTTATTGAGAATGGTGTCAGATGTGAATTAAAAGCGAGTGCAATTGTGAAGCAATCCTATAAAGGAGAGTTTAGCAGTGAGTCGGCGATTGAAACCTCCCGCCCTGGATTGAACAAGTCCAAAGTATTTTTTATCAGAACTATTGCCTGCGGCATTTTGACTTTGGGCTTATTTAGTTGTACTCAAACCCAGGGCGATCGCCTCTCTCCACAGGCAGATGCTAAACCCAAGGTAGTTGCTACTAGCACAATTATTGAGGATTTGACCGATCGAGTAGCGGGTGGCGAAGTTCAGCTAACAGGAATTTTGCAGCCGGGAACCGATCCTCACGTTTACGAACCTGTACCAAAAGATTCTCAAGCTTTAGAACAAGCTAACTTAATTTTATATAACGGTTACAATTTGGAACCGGGATTAATTAGGATGATGAATGCCGCCGGAATTAAGGCGCGGAAATTAGCAGTGGGGGAAGTTGTCAAGCCTTTGCTACTGAATAAAGAAGGCAATACCGTACCCGATCCGCACGTTTGGGGAAATGTGGAAAATGTAGTTCAAATGGTGGAAGCCATTCGGGATGCGCTAATCGAACTATCGCCGGAAGATCGGGAGAAGTTTACGCAGAATGCTGTGAAACTTACTGAAGAGTTAAAACGTTTGGATAGTTGGATAGAACAAGAGATTAAAACCATCCCCGAAAATAAGCGCGCATTAGTAACAACTCACGATGCTTTTCAATATTACAGCCGCGCCTACGGATTGGGAAGTGCGGGAAGTTTGATCGGGATTAGTACGGAGGAACAGCCAAGCGCTCAAACGGTGCAGAAGTTAGTAGAATCCGTGAAAGCTGCAGGCGTTCCTGCTATTTTTGCCGAGACTACAATTAACCCGCAACTGATTAGAACAGTGGCGGAGGAAGCGGGGGTGAAATTGGCGGCGCAGCAACTTTATTCGGATTCGATTGGGGCCCCCGGAAGCGAGGGCGATTCTTATGTGAAAATGATGTCTGCTAATACTCGCACCATCGTCGAAGCTTTGGGGGGAAAATACACGCCGTTTGAAGTTAGCAAGTAGCAAGTATGGTGCCCCGGAAGAGTTTTATTTTCTCTGCGGGGTGACAGCTAGCTGACGCAGCCTACAAGTTTCAGTAGACTTGCATTGCATAAGTCTTTGATTTGTACAGAAACCGCAGATGCAAGGCAGATAAACGCAGATAAACGCAGATAAGTTCAGGATAGGAAAGCTTGGGAATGCAAGAGGTCTAGTTTACCTGCTTCGACAAAATTAAATTGAGCACGTTTAATTCGTTGGAACTTAAAAGATATTTATCTGTAAAAATCTTTTCTCGACTTTGCTCTAAACTGTAGCTTCTAAACACAATAAATGGGAAATCTCGATACTTGTGTCCGATCGGCATTACACTATCTACAGGGTAGATCGATCGCACATAAGCCGACAAAATATCCCGAAACCGCCTATCTTCCGGTTCTTCCAGCCTGCTGTCAGCAAAATACTCTTTCATTTCCTCAGCGCTGACAAAAGCAAACAGCGGTATGGCATAATAGCGATCGAACTGCTGACTCTGCTCTTCAAAATACTGAGTTTTCTCCACATCGCTGTTGAGAAACTGCAAAAGCTCGATCGCACCTCCTGTAATGGCCGATATTACATTCTCCGGGGACGAATCGCTATCCCTAATTAGACGCATTTTGTGCAGCAACTTCTTTTCTAGACATTCCTTGATTTCTCGATGAAGCCGTATCTGGTATGTTTCTACCAAAGTGCGATCGGCTAGAGGTACGATCAACAAACTACCGCAAACATGACCGAGTTCTAAATTATCATAGCTCAACAAACCATCCAGCGGATTACACTTCTCCAAAAACTTACGATTAAAATCCTCCCGCATTTCCAGATAGGAATCGCCCTTTTTACGAGACTTATCAGAATTTGTCAAAACAAACTCCCCGCGACCCAAAAGCTGTTCCAGGCTCGTATAAACCTCCTTAAACAACATATTTCCTCGCTGGCTCTCGCTCTTTAATGTTTTAATTAGAGCCGCCATTTTGCTGCTAAAAGTATCCCCGACTGCGGAAACCGACTTACCGCCGATGGGAATCATCAAAAACTTTTCCCTACCTAAATAACCGTATCCCGAAATCCGCGTCATCACCGCCGTCTTCAGAATTAGCAATAAATTCAACAAACTCAATTTGCTTTCTTGCAGGGAAAGTGCCGCATCATCAGCGTAATAAACTGCGGTATCAGATAGGTAAAAAACCAATTCTTTGTCTTCACCATCAAGGGTTTTACCGTTGTCATATTCTCCGCGTCCCCGATAAATCACCTGTATGACTTCCATCAGATTTTTCTCAATCTGGAAGTGAGCAATATCAACTAAAATATGCTTAGTTTTCGGGAAAGAAAGTCCACGACTTCCCGATGCAGTCATAAAGATTACTTTAGCTGTATTTTTGTATTCCTGTATTTTTTCTTTCTCATCTTCCGAGATATTCGCGTGAATTTCCAGATAATCGGTGAAAGGCTCAAAAATTTCGCGACTATCTTTAATTTTTTCAATTAATTCGGCTAATCTTTGCTTGTTTTGAATATATACTATAATTTGTTCCACACCGGGGATGGCTAATCGGTGGTTGATATCCTCAATTATTTCAGACTGTACCCGCTTTACTAAATTAGTATTCTGTTTTAAAGGCGCATTTTCACTGTATTTAACAGTTTCGACAAATACCTTATAAGTTATCTCTAAACTGCGCGCCGGGTAGGAATTCGCATTAATCACCTTTGCAGCTAGATTGTTAAATTTAAAAGGAATAACTTGTAAAGGTTGAATTTCTTCCGAATCTTTCGCTAACTTTTTAAAATAGATTTTGTCCGGTTCCGGTGACGTGTTATCAAGGTGTTGTTTAATGACATCAGTGTCAACTATCGAAGCATCTGCGACAATAATTTTAGTATTAAAGCCATGTTCCCGCTTGTGTAACTCATGTTTTTTGACAATCTTGGCAATTCCGGCTAAAAACTCAACGCCACCATCATCTCCCGTAATTTCATCTATCATAATGAAAATATGTTTGATGCGACTGGATATTTCTTGCATCTTAGCGGGAATGACCCGTTTGTCCCGTTTATTGTAAGTATCTTGAAATATTTTTTCTAAATGCTCTAGGGTATTTTGTCGGTTTTCTTTCATCTTCACCGATTGAATAGAAACGGTAGCTACGATATTACTAGATACCCGCTCATTTATCAGCGCGTATATACCTTCGCAAATGCTCTTGAGCACTCCATTTCCTTTGGAATTAACGGGTTTAATTACTGTTTCTCCCTTTTTTTCAAGTTCTGATTGATGATATTCCGTCCTCTTAATTTCTGAATCATCCTTGAGGAAGCGAACAGTTTTTTTTGTCAAATCTTCGCGATATTTATTCGATGCGTACTTGACGGTACAGTGTCCTGAATTGCTTTTGATGATATCGGCGTTAGTGTTGATACAAAATAATCGATCGTCGCACAGCAAACGAGTATTTTCATCTTTGAATTTTTCGATAATATCCAAGTTTACTTGCTTGCGGGGACTGACGTATAGGAATAAGAAACCGTCGTCGATATGGCTTTTGAGGAATTTGGCGATCGCAGTTGTTTTCCCAATTCCCGGATTCCCCGTCAAAAAGATATAAGTTTCATCAGATTGAAGCGCTTTCACAATCAATTCAGCGTGAGCATTTCGCAGGTCTAATCCGCGAGAAATTTGCAAGTCATCTGCCAGTTTATCTGATATAATATCTATGGAATTAACAAAATCGTCTATCCGTTCTGTATGAGGTACAGGTTCAGTGACATTTTTTCCAATTCCCAACAAAGAATCAACAAACTTTCGGCCGTCTTTGAAACTGCGAGCCGCGTTGAGTTGAATAACCTTTAAAACTTCGGTGCGAGCATCGCTAATCTCTTTACCTTTCGCTTCATTCTGGTAAATTTGGGAACAAGTTGCTAATAAGTTAATTTTGTCCTGGCGTAGGGAAATAGCGCTAATATTGCGATCGCCATAACCAACCACATTAAACAAAACCTCAGCATCACTTGAAATTATACCAGTTTGTTGTAGAAATCCATAGAAACTGTGAGCGTAGCTACCAGCCTGAATCAGCTTAGCGCTTTCCTTATCCTTATACTTAAAAGCTGTAAAAAAGCGTTTTAAATCCTCCGAGAAATCCACACCTAAAGTGCTGGTATCCATCCGCAGATTAGAAAACACGCTTTTCGATCGCAAATAGCTAATTTCCCTCATCAAATATTTTCGTATCACCTCTATTTCATTGATATCCTCCGGTTTTGGAGCTAGCGTCGGAGAAAACACAGACAAATCAACGCAGAGAATTCTAAAATCATTTCCATACTGTAACAGCATCAGCGTATCAGCCTGCAAAAACTCACCCTTTTTCGAGTAGCAGCGGATGTACGAGTTAATCTCATCATCTGATAAACTAAGTTTGGCAGTTTTTAACTGAGACAATAACTCTTTAAACGCTTCTTTATCACCCTTGTTATAGGTTCTGATACTGTTAGCATCACTAAAACTGCACTGACAATACACTATTTTCAACCGCTGCAAATTCCAGCCAGTAGATTTCACGTACTCCCGGAAAAAATTCAACCCACCCAAAAAGCCTTTTTGGACAAAGAACAAACTCCATTTTTCAACGATTTCAGCATCTAAACTAGCCAGGAGATTCGCTTCTCTAACGATTTCCGCCGTCATCTTCGGCAATTTGAGCCTCTGCAAATCCAGACGGTAGGCATCACCAAAATTGTGACTTAAATTTTCCCCCTGAATATATGCGAGAATCCCGATATTGAAGCCTACCTCAAACAGCCGCCCAAAATCTTCACTTATCATAATTGTGTACTTCCCTTAGTGACATTTAATACTTCTCTTACCTTATTCAAAAAAGCCAGGGAGTTAAACTCAGCATTCCCGCGCGGATGACTAAACACAGATACAGCACCAACGGATTCATCGCCGATAATCTGCTCGTAGGGGTCAAGTTTAAAACTCAGATCTTTTTTGCGAGCTTCATAGCGATAAAAGTGAAAAATTGTTAAATAATGTAGCAAAGTATCTTTAATTGCACCGTCGTAAATTAACCCTTGGTGAAGGTCTTGATCGTCCAGAATACCGTCGTATATATGCAACAAAGTAGAGTAGGAAATCACACCGTTATAAAAGTTTTTTTCCTCCTTTACCTTAAGCCCGTTAAACAAGTTAAAAAACATCACAGCTTGTTGACTGGTATCTGCAAACAAGCTCGAAAGCTCCATAGCATCCTGAATGTAAAAAGGTTTTCCCTTATCACCTAGGAAACTGCGGACATAGTATTTATCAAAAAACATCGGATAAATTTTGATATCTCGTCGCTCTCCTTTCAAAGTTCGGAGCAATTTTTTTGACATAAAAGACAATTCCTCGTCTTCCTCAGTCTTTGTAATATGCAGCGTACTCATGTAAGGTGCTTGCGAAATATATGCGAAATTCCGATATCCTTGCTGATAAAGCTGACTCATTGCATCTTCAAGGATTAACGGCTCAGTATAAAGGCGGCTGACACTGTAATTTTCGGAAAAAGTTTTCAGCACTTTGACTTCAATTGCATCATCTTCGAGGCGATTAATCCCGATAGCTTCTCCGATTAAACTAGCTGTTCTTTGGAAGCGGTTTTTATTACTTTTTTTAGCATCACTGTCGCGACTGGAAACAACAATGATTGCTAAATTATCCAACTCTGGAGATAACTTCACATTGTTAAATTTAAACCTTTTCGGTAGAATTGAATACATTGAACTCAAACCGTTATGAACTTTGTAACTATTGGGATATTCTCTAATACGAAATCCCTGAGAAGTTGAGCGTTGTTTTTCACTCAAAATGTGACATAATGTTTTGGAAACGTTAGCCATAAATTTTTCAGAGACCGAAGGGTATTTTTCGTCACCTTCATGGAGCCTCACCATCGGAATAAATAAGTTTTTTGCAGTATTTTCGAGTAAAACTCTCAGGCAGATATAAGACAGCAGCAACATGGTAAATTTATACACAAAAGCCGCTGCAGGTAGTAAACCTTTATCACCGCTGTCTAGTCGTTTGTCGTCATAAGGAAACAACACTAATTTTGTTGTTAAAAAATGCTGGTTGTATATTTTTCTAGAACGATCGGCTTTAGGTGCTGAAAGCATTGGCAAAATATCGACACCTTTGATATTGTATTCCATGCTGAAATTTTGGCGTTCATCAGTAGGAAAATAGCGGACATCTTCGATAGTAATATTTATCGGTAGCTGACAGATGGCTGTTTCATCAACACTAGGCTGTTCGACGACAATATAATGTAGTGTCTGCTTGTAATTTCGATCCAGAACTTCATTAAAAAATTTATCATTATTCAAAATATTTTCAATGTCTTCTAACAGACCTATTTTGAGGTTTACGTGTCGCGTTTCTGTACGGGTTGGCAAAATTGTTTGGCGTTCGAGAAAGCCTTTCAGCATTCTTTTAAGATGGTTAATTTTATGTTTAACATTAACCTCCTTAAAGCGTGTAACAAAATTTCGGAAAAGTCTTTTTTTGATTTCCTCATTATCACGATTTAATACATCTTTCATGAGTTGCTCAAAAGCCGGAATAGGATTAAATTCAAGTTCCAATTCTGGGTTGTAATTTTGCGATCCTGGAGTGTGGGGAGATGCAAACACACAGTGATACAAAAATGCTATTTTTAACACTTTGCGGACGAAGGTTTCGGTATTAGCATCTTCGGTAAGTTCTGCTTTGTGTTCTTCACTATCGGGATTTAGCAGATTCAAATGATATTCAAATACGTCCTTTCCACCGCGCGCTTGAACTGGGTTGTCCAATTTTAGTTTGAGACCAAAGATAAATTTACGTTCGTTCCGATGATTGTCCGTGCTTTCTCCCAAGTAACCTTCTACAAGAGGAATAATTGGCAGCGCATCTAAAAATTCCGAGCGCGCAAAAATTTCTCTGTAATTAACTCTAACACCAGCATAATTTGCAGCATACTCGCCATCGGCTTTACTGCTGTCGTTGATGTAATCTTCTATCAATCTGAGACGACGAATCAAATCTTTTAAATAGATGATTCCTACAGTATCTGTGCTGCTAGCAGTGATGTGTTCCAGCAGATACTCCAAATAAGTAATCTTGGCTTCTTTGTTAATTTTTCCTAGGGTTTCTTTGTCTACCAGTCGGATCAATTTATGAAAATCCGAGTATTCATTATTAACCATCTCATCAAGACGATGGTTAAGTTCTTGCTTATCGTCGCTATTCTCGGCATTTTCCCTAATATAGTTTTCTAAACCCTCCTTTAGCTGTTGTTGAAAAATATCCGTGTTTCGTACAGCAATAGTCAATTTATGCAGTTTTAAAGTCCCAGGACTTGCAGATATCTGGCGTTCCAAAGTTAGCTTTTCTTTTTCTAACGAAGTGTGGCGAGTACCAAAATCGTATTTGAGACCTAACTTTTTGCCGTCTCCCTGAAAAGAGGATGAATCTAAAGGACTGATTAAGCTAGCGACAAACTTTTCAATTGAAGTATTGTGTGGGAGCAATTTAGATGCTAAGTGCTGCCGCAAACACTCTTTAATCTGCCTGACTCGATCGCCAAAAAGCTCCTCAACTTCTGGCGGGAAATTGACAGTGGCAGCATCTGCTTGACGTTCAAAGGAACCCAAGGGTGTCCGCACTTGCATTTTTGCAACATCAGCAGCAATGGCATCAATATCGACGATCAGACGGCGGCGGTCATCTGATATATTAAACGGATTGTTTCCCTGCAAAACTTCTAAAATCTTTGCCAGCAAATCGCCATAGTCAACTGGAACTAAATCGCTGTCATCCAATCTTAAGATGTTCACCCTGTTAACCCCTTCAAAAAGCTTGAATCCACTCTTTCACGTCGTACTCAGTCCAAACCCCATTTACCCAATAAGGATCGGCTTCCACCAATTGTCGCACCTGCGCCTCATCTTCAGCTTCGTAAATTGCAAAAACTTTTGTTAAATCTTTCGTTGGCCCGATCGTACTTAACACACCCGATTCCTTCTGCTTAGCCAATCCTGCTAAATGAGCGTCTCGAAAGGGAGTGCGTTTTTCGAGAACGTCTTCGCAGTAACTTCCCCACATCACATATTTGGTCACGGTTTTGAGCCTTGGATAAATTTGTTTAAAAATAATTGTACAATAAGAGTAGCAGGATTTGACGAGTTTTTTTAGGATAAAATTGATTAACCGCAGAGGGCGCAGAGGTCGCTGAGGAAGAGAGGGAAGAAGAGAGAGGTTTGTTAGAAAGAAGGAGGTTACTATGACTTTATTAGATATTCGGCTGCTGACAGTTGAAGAATATGACCGGATGACGGAAATTGGTATTTTTGACGAAGATGAACGGGTAGAATTACTAGCAGGGCAGATAGTAAAGATGGCAGCGAAAGGAACAGCACACGGTGCGGCGATTGCGCGCACGAAGGTATTACTGGATAACCGTTTAGGAGAACAGATTTTGGTGCGGCTGCAAGACCCGGTTCGGATGAATAATTACTCGCAACCTGAACCGGATCTTTCTGTAGTTATACCAGATCCACTTTACTATGAAGACCACCATCCAATTCCTTCAGAAATTTATCTGATTATTGAAGTTGCGGATACTACGCTGAGAACGGATTGCGGGATTAAAGCGAAAATTTATGCTGAGTCGGGAATTACTGATTATTGGGTTTTGGATGTGAATAATCGGCAACTCCACGTTTTTCAAGAACCGAGTCAGGATGGTTATCAAAGTCGGGTGATTCTTGCGGATGGTGATAGTATTTCTCTTTTGCGGTTTCCTGATTGTTCTTTTTTTGTGCGGGAGATGTTGCGGCCCTTGGTGTCAATTTAAGGCTTTTTCCCTGAGTCCGGCAGGGGTTGAAACCCCCGCCTCAAAGCTGAAGTCCTCTCAAGAGGACTGAAGAGTTCATTAGTTAGCAATTATGCACTTTAGAGGGTTTTATTGCAAAAATTTGAGATTCTTCGCTTTGCTCAAAATGGCAAATTTACCTTGTAATCCGTAAGTCTTGTTAGTCCTCTTTAGAGGACTTTAGCTTTTAGCCAGGGAATTCATTCCCTGGCGGCCTCCATTGGTGAGTGACGGCCTATTTTAGCTTCTCAAACTAACGCCGAATTTCTCAACTAAAACATCGCGAACTTTTTGTTGGGCTGGTTCGACATCGGTTTCGCTCAAAGTTCGATCGCCCGCGCGGTAAACTAACCGAAAAGCCAAACTCCGCTGTCCCGCCGGCACGTTGTCGCCCCGATATTCGTCAAACAGTTCCACCGAATCCAGCAAACTACCCGCCGCCTTTTTCATCGCACTCTGCATCTCAACAACGGGAACTTCAACCGGTGCGAAAAATGCAATGTCTCTGTCAGAAGCGGGGAAACTCGAATAACCCGCGAATTTGCGAGTTAAGTTGTTCGATCGCCCTAACTCACCCAACAGCACGGCCAAATCTAATTGAAACACGTAAACCTGCTCAGGCAAATCCTTTTCTTGCTGCAATTGCGGGTGCAACTGTCCAAAAACTCCTAAATGTTTTCCGTTTAACGATAACGCAGCCGTGCGGCCCGGATGCAAGCGTGTATTCGAGGAATCGCTTTGATATTCTACCGACAAACCCAACTCCTGAAACGCGCTTTCCAAGATACCTTTTGCCTCAAACCAAGTCAAAGGTTGATCGCGCCCTCCCTGCTGCCATTTCCACACAGTCGGATCGCCGCCAATAATCCCCGCAACTGCATCGGCTTCCTTCATTGCATCCCCATCTTTCCAGAAAATGCGGCCGACTTCAAAACCGTTTAGCGCCCCATTTCCCTGTTCCAAATTGTACTGGAAAGCATCAATCAAACCCGACAGCATTTCTGTCCGCAAAGCCGAATACTCCACAAACAGCGGATTCGCCAGCACAACCTGATTGTCTCCCTCAGTTTTCACCAAAGAATAGTGCATCAACTCCGTCAACCCGGCCGCCCGAAAAGCCGATCGCACATTCCGAATTGCCGCATATTCCGGCGACAGATAACCCGGTTCCGTTTTACTAGGCAAAGTATCGCAGAAATTGTCATAACCGTGGAGTCTGGCAGCTTCTTCAATTAAGTCAATTTCCCTTTCTAAATCCCGGTAGCGGTAAGGAGGAACAGTCACATTCCAAACCCGCTCTTTTTCCGTTGGAACAACTTCGCATCCCAAGGCTGTGAGAATATTTTTCACCTCTTCCGGTTCCAGATATTTAGAACCGCCCGTTTCTCCTCTTTTCAACTGCCCTAAAACCAGATTAACTCGGTCTAAACGCAATTCGAGCGATCGCGAAAAACTCAAATCCTCGCCCGAACGCGACGTTTTCTGCACCGTCGCAGTGCCTCCAGCCAACTCCAAAATTAGGGCGACAGCGCGGTTGCAAGCAGTCGTCAAAGCCGCCTGATTCACCCCCCGCTCGTAGCGGATCGATGCCTCGCTCCGCAGGCCTTGAGCGCGCGCAGAACGGCGAATCGTTGCCTGGTCAAAAATCGCTGCTTCCAAGACTAAATTTTGCGTTCCTTCGTGAACTTCCGTGTCTTCGCCGCCCATTACCCCAGCTAAGGCAACAGGTTTGTCGCTAGCAGTAATTAACAGGTTTTGTGCTTGCAAATTGCGGTTTTGTCCGTCCAAGGTTTTGAAGGATTCCCCTGATGAAGCAAAGCGGACGCCGATGTTGATATCTTGAGTACCAGTGAAAGATTGTAGGCGATCGCGATCGAAAGCGTGCAGTGGCTGACCCCATTCCAATAAAATGTAATTAGTCACGTCAACCACATTATTGATCGGTCGCACTCCCGCCGCCTGCAACCGCTGCTGCAACCAAGCTGGAGAAGCAGCAATTTTCACACCTTCAATTGCCGTGCCGATGTAAATCGGGCATCCTTGCGGTTCCGATATTTCTACTGCCAAACCAGGACTTTCTTTGCCCTCAATCGCAACACCATTCGCTGCGGGAATTCTCAAACTCGCCCCAGTCAGCGCCGCCACTTCCCGCGCTACACCCACCATGCTCAAAGCGTCAGCCCGGTTGGCAGTTGCTGTTAAGTCTAAAATCACGTCATCTAAACCCAAAAGCGGGCGAATATCGCTGCCCAATTCGGGGTTTTCTAACTCGAAAATGTGAATCCCGGCTGACTCTTTAGATAGTCCCAATTCCGCCAGAGAGCAAATCATTCCTTCGGAAGGAACGCCCCGCAATTTAGCAGGTTTAATCTTTAAATCAATAGTCGATAAATAAGTGCCAACAACAGCGACAGGCACATAAATCTCTGCCCTAGCGTTCGGTGCGCCACAAACAATATTCAAAGCTTCTGAAGAGCCCACATCCACTTGACAAACTCTCAATTTGTCTGCATTCGGATGCTGTTCGCAGGCGATGATTTTGCCCAAAACTACGCCGTTTGCCCACGGGCGGCGGTCTTCAATTTCTTCAACTTCAAACCCAGCCATTGTCAGGGTTTCGGCTAATTCTTCCGGGGATATCGCCACATCCACCAATTCCCGGAGCCACTTTAGAGATATACGCATAATTTAGTCAGTAGTTAGTTGTCAGTGCTCGGTAGTTATTAGTCAAAAATCGTAGCCTGTCAGCACCGACTTTTGAGTCCCAGAATTTATTCTGGAAAGCTTTTCATAGCATACTAATTTAATTTTGTCAATACTGTTACGGTACACATCAGCAAAAACGAGGGATCTGCCCAAAGATAGATGTCTATTGGGGGATGAGTAGCATTCTCATTCAGAGAATGAGGTATGCTAGAGACATCTAAAAACGCAAAAAGCACTTAAGTTTAGAAAGACTTTACACAAAAAAGCACAACTTTAGCAAGTCTTTAAACTATCTTCAAGGATAATCAACCGAAAACACTCAAACCAACGAGATAATCAAAATAGGGAAAAGATATCGGCTTAAAAGACTTAGGTGCAATTCCAATTCGCGATCGAAGGCACGGCTTGCCGAAAACTGATAGATTAGTATGTCTACCAGAAGCAGGAACAGGCTATTTGTGCAGTCGAGCGACGCTGACAAGATCAGAACAACATAGGCAAACTCAATCAATATGAGCTACTGCGTAAATCCGGGCTGTCCCCATCCTCAAAACCCTGCTGACTCTATTCTTCAGTGTCAGACTTGCGGTGCGCGGTTATTGCTGCGCGCTCGCTACCGAGTCATTGAACCGTTAGGACAAGGAGGTTTTGGAGCTACATTTCTGGCAAAAGACATCTCATTGCCCGGTCAACCGAGTTGTGTAGTCAAGCAACTGCGACCCAGTAGTTCGTCGCCGCGAGTTTTAGAGATGGCGCGGGAATTATTCAAGCGAGAGGCGAAAACCCTCGGCCAACTGGGCGACCACCCGCAAGTACCGAGGCTACTAGACTATTTTGAAACAGAACAGCAATTTTACTTAGTTCAAGAGTATGTTAAAGGCTCGACTTTGAAACAAGAAGTCAAGCACTCAGGCCGTTTCAACGAATCGGATGTTAAAAATTTTCTATTAGAAATTCTGCCAGTAGTGCAATATATCCACAGCCAAGGAGTAATTCACCGAGACATCAAACCCGCAAATATTATTCGCCGAGTTCAAGACGGCCACTTAGTTCTGATTGACTTCGGAGCGGTAAAAGACCAAGTTAGTCAAACAATATTATTAGACCCCGCCGACCAAAGCGCCAACACGAAATTTTCAGTCGGCACATTTAGTTTTGCCCCCCCGGAACAAATGGCGCTGCGGCCGATATTTGCCAGCGACATCTACGCGGTGGGCATGACTTGCTTGTACTTGCTGACAGGAAAATCGCCCAAGGATTTAGATTTTGATGGAGTAACCGGCGAAATTGTTTGGCAGCCCCACGTTCAGGTAAGCCCAAATTTTGCGCGGATTCTCGAAAAAATGCTCAAGCCGATGGTTGGGCACCGCTTCCAATCGGCAGCAGATGTCCTCAGAGCTCTCTCTGGCCAATTTGAAGACCCAAGTCTTGTGGATGGCTTGGCAACTCAATTCAACGGCTCTTCTCGTACAGTTGAAGAACCGACAATATTTAATGACGAGGGTTCTTCGTGGTCACCGCCGAGGAGCAAAATCAATGAAGATTTGCGATCGAACCACACCCGCGCTGGTAGAACTTCCTTCAGCCAATCTGGGAACACGGGGATGCAGCCCAGAGTTTCCCGTACTCTGGCTGAGTCCGGCAGAACTTTCGGAACGGTTGGACATTCTAGCGACAATTTAGCAGTGTCAAAGCTATCGAAAGTTGCTCCTAAATGGGACACCAACAGCTTGCGAGCGGCATATTTTAAAGGCAAGCGCGATTTTGCTGACTGCGAACTGTCTGGCCTGCAACTGCAAAAATTGCAGTTAGCGGGGGGGAATTTTTATCAGGCTAGGTTGGTGAAGGCCAATTTGCAAGCAGCGGATTTGTCGGGCGCGAATTTGGGTCACGCGAGGTTAATTCAGGCAAATTTGCGAGATGCTAATTTGACTGAGGCTTATTGCAGCACTGCCAATTTTGAAGGCGCGGATTTCCGAGGTGCTGACTTGACGGGGGCTTATTTGACTAAGGCGAATTTGCGGGGAGCCAATTTGTGCGGGGCGAATCTTACCAACGCTACAGTTTCTGATGAACAACTGGCAATGGCAAAGACCAATTGGCTTACTATTAAGCCGGATGGTAAGCGGAGTTTTGGATTTTAAGAAGTCATTAGTCATTGGTCATTAGTCATTGGTCATTAGTCATTAGTCAGTAGTCATTAGTTAGTGGGTAGCTGCTACGAATAACAACAGTCAACAGTCAACAGTCAACAGTCAACAGTCAACAGTCAACTCCCCCTCCCCCAGTCAGGTGAGTCGTCAGGAGGAAGCTCGATCGCCCCAAAGCCGCCTAAATTAAAAACTAGGAATGGAGGATTCGATCGCACCTAAACATGAAACTGCTCAACCCCCGCACTCGAACGCTTCTGTACACCGGCATCCTGGCGCTGGCCTACTTTGTTACCGGAAAACTCGCAGTGTCGATGCTGGGACTGGTGAAAGCCGAACCCTCCCCCGTGTGGCCGCCCGCCGGTATTGCTCTAGCGGCACTGCTACTGCAAGGACGACGGATGTGGCCAGGAATTGTCCTCGGTTCGGTGCTGTTAAACTCTACCGGCGGTATACCGTCGGCTGTCATTGCCACATCGGCCTTTAGCGTCACCCTGCAAGCGCTGGCTGGAGAGGCTTTGCTGACTTGGAGCGGATTTTCTACCAAACTCGATCGATTGCGAGATGTTCTGGCTTTAGTGGCGGGCGCTGTCATCGGGTCTACTTTGGTCGGTTCTATCCTCGGCAACTTGGGTACGTGCATTTTTGGTTGGGCTCAGTGGAGCAATTTCTCTCGGAACTGGTGGACTACGTGGCTCGGAGACGGCATGGGAATTTTGATTGTGACGCCTGTGCTGCTGACTTTGAACCACGCCGTTAACAGTTTTAAATTTCCACTAAAACTTAGATGTTTCACTATTCTCAATTACTTGTTTAGGAACAGGCATATTGCCTGTTCCACAAGAGATGAATTTGATTGTGTAACAGGCATATTGCCTGTTATTGAAAAGGGTGTAACAGGTGAGGAAAAATCTCGAATTATTTCAAGTTTAAAAGCATTTTTTAACTGGAACAATAACCAATCACAAGTTACAAATTATTCAAGCAAATGGTCTGCAAGTGAAAACCGATATAATCTTCTATTTTTAATTATTAATTATTCAGAAATAGCGCTCTGGCTGACTCTCTTGCTGAGTGTGAGCTGGCTGTTTTTTTGCTCAAAAACACAAGCGGCGATCGCTCAGTATCCGCTGGAGTATCTGCCTTTTCCTCTGATAGTTTGGGCTGCCCTGCGGTTTCAATCGGCGGGAGCGATTTTTGCTTATTCGATCGTCTCTTACATCGCGATTTGGGGAGCAGTGCAGGGAGGTGGCCCGTTTTTGGCCAAAAGCGATAATCTCAAACAAGCGGTTTTATTTTTACAAGCTTTTACCGGTACGATCGCCCTTGTGGCTCTGATGTTGGCTGCCGCCGTAGCAGAACGCCAGCAAGCGCTGGTGGAGGTGCGCCGCACGGCGGCCATGCTGCGCGATCGCGAAGCTAGTTTAGCCAACGCTCAGCGCATCGCTCAGTTGGGAAATTGGGATTTAAATTGCGCCACCCTCACAGCAACTGACAACTCCGAAGAATCCGCAGAACATCATATATCCAATATCGAATTGCGGTGGTCAAACGAACTTTACCGCCTCTTGGGTTTTGCTCCGGGAACTGTCAAACCCACACCAGAAGTTTTTTTGCAGGCTGTACATCCAGAAGACCGAGAATTGGTGGCGCGATCGCAGCGCCAAGCTATGTTTGAGCGCACACCCTATTGCATTAACTACCGAATTGTGCTATCAGATGGCTCCGAACGCACTGTCTGCGAACAGTCGGCCATTCAGTCAGGGGCGATCGCCGCCACAGTTCAAGACGTTACCGAACGCCACCGCGCGGAAACCGCTTTGCGGGCGTCCTCCGATCGCGATCGCTTGCTCTCAGAAATCGCCCTGCGAATTCGCAACTCCCTCGACCTCGAAGAAATTCTCAACACTACTGTTGCCGAAGTCCGGCAATTTTTCAAGGCAGACCGCGCTTTCATCGGTATTGTGGACGCGGAGGGGGTAAATCTTCCTAACCCGGTATACGGTAAGGTTGTGGCCGAGTCTGTGGATGCCCAATGCCGTTCTCTTTTGGGATGGGTACTCGCTGACGAGAATCACCTCGAAAGCCAGAAAACTTTTTATGCTAACAACCGTGTCCGAACTATCTCCGATACTGCTAGCGTTCAACTCAACGTTCCTATTGCCCAATTGTACAGCGACTATCAAATTAGAGCGACGTTAAATGTGCCGATCGTCCTGGGCGATGAATTGTTCGGGATCTTGGCCGTCAACCAGTGCTCGGGGCCGCGCCAGTGGCAGGAATTTGAAATTGATTTGTTGGAAAAACTCGCTACCCAAGTGGCGATCGCTCTACAGCAAGCCCAACTTTTGCAGCAGGTAAAAGCTCTCAATGCCAACTTGGAATCTCAAGTCGAGGAACGCACCCGCCAACTACAGCAAAAAATGCACGAGTTGCAAGAAAGCAATCGGCTGAAAGACCTATTTTTGCACGCAGTTTCTCACAATCTCCGCACTCCTGTTATGGGAATGTTAATACTGTTGAAAAATTTGCTCAACAAATCGGCATCTGATTCTCTACAAGATGTTCCGGTTTCTCGATCGATTTTGCAGCGCATCGTTCAAGCGAGCGAACACCAGTTGACTATGGTGAATTCCCTGCTCGACGCTCACGCTAGCGAGGTGAAAGGTATTGTTCTCAATACTGTACCGCTAGATTTGCCGTCTTTAGCTTCAGCTATTGTTGCCGATTTAGAACCGATGCTGGCCAAAAATCAAGCAACTTTGACTCAGGAAATCCCGGCGGATTTGCCACAAGTCAAGGCCGACAGCAAACACTTGCAGCGGGTGCTAGAAAATCTGTTGACTAATGCTATTAAACACAATCCTCCGGGAGTCAACATCAATTTTAAAGCCGAGGTAATTGCAGTTGAAAAAGCGCTAAGTTATGAAGAAAATTCCCAGGCTTTAACATCTCAAACTACTCAGATCGCCCGCTGTATCGCTAACGGGATATCTGCTGCGGGCGATCGTCCTAGGATCGGCGAGACCACCCAGAAAAATCAGGAAACCGTGGCCAAATTCAACCTCGACGGCAGTTGCAAAATGCCCCGCTATCAGGGTCAAATTGGCAATAGCGGCAGCAAATTGCCCGGAGTCACCGTAAAAATGGTTCGCTGTACTGTAACAGATAATGGAGTGGGAATCAGCGCCAAACAGCGGGAATCTCTATTTGAACTTTACGTTCACGACCCTAATAGCCGACAATTAACAGGGCTGGGTTTGGGCTTGTACCTCTCCAAGCAAATTATCAAAGCTCACGGCGGCGAAATCGGCGTCGAAAGCACTCCCGGCGGTGGCTCGACTTTCTGGTTTTCGCTACCTGCTGTCAATTCGGACGATCGATCTTTCTCAATCTAAAATCTAAAATCTAAAATCTAAAATGGTATGAACTCTTTGGGCAAGGCAAAATCTGTTCAGGCGTTAACGGTTTACGAGGTGTGGCGCGATCGCTTCCTCCGAGATCGGCTGCGCCCTGCTGTCGGAATTGCCATCTTTTTTGCCTTCACAATAACGATCTATTTTCTGGGCGAAAGATTCTTCGCTCGCCAGGAGTTTAAAAGTGTTTATTTGTACACGAGCGCTGCTGTAGAATTGGGTTTGTTGACCTGTTTTGTGTTGCAGAAAACATCCTTCGGACAGCGCTATCCCGGTTTGCTCTTTTTGGGTTTTTCGTGGTCGCTGACGGTAGTTGTACAGGTTGGGCTAGCTGTCGCACAAGCCGGGGAATTACCAATTTTTACCTGGATTTTAGCGTTTCTGATCCAAGCTACGCTGATGCCCGTCCGCTGGCGCCTCCACCTGATCTCTCAACTCGGCGTTTTGTGTTGCCACGTCGGGATAAATTTGGTTTTAAATCTAAGTTTGGCTAAGTATACTCCTTTTAAGTTGACCGGGTTGTACTTATATTTGTTTTGGATTTGTTTGATTTGCGATTTGTCGGTTTATTGGTACGAATGTCTGCAACGGAAAGAGTTTAGTACCAGGCGTGAGTTGGAATCTGCTTACCAGCAGTTGGAGGTGGCGGAGGCGAAGTACCGCAGCATTTTTGAGAATGCGGGTGAGGGAATTTTTCAAAGCACTCCCGATGGCCGTTATATTACTGCAAATCCAGCTTTGGCGAGGATTTACGGCTGCGATTCCCCGGAAGAAGTGACGGCAAAGTTTACTGATATTGAACGACAGTTGTACGTCGATCCGGCTCGCAGAAATGAGTTTTTGCGATCGATCGAGGAAAGCGGCACAGTATCGGATTTTGAATCTAAAATTTACCGCTCAGACGGCAGTATTGTCTGGATTTCCGAGAAGGCGCGGGCGGTACGGGACAGCAGCGGCGCCGTGCTTTATTATGAGGGTTTAATTGAGGATATCACGCAGCGCAAACAGGCACAAGAATCGCTGCGGCTGTTTATTCACGCTCTTTCTCACGACTTGCGAAACCCGGTAGCGGGAATGTTAATGGTGCTGAAAAATTGGCAGACGAAACCTGGGGATTCGATCGCAATTCCCCGTTCTATTTTGGAGCGGATGATTCAAGGTAGCGAGCAGCAATTGCGCTTGATAAATTCGCTGTTGGAAGTTCACGCCGGGGAATTGCGTGGTTTGGTTTTGCACTGCGAATCGGTTAATTTGAGGGCGATAGTTGAAGCTGCTGCGACAGATTTGGAGCCTTTGATGAAGGAGGGTAAAGCTACTTTTAAAAATTTGGTGCCGGATGATTTGCCAGCCGTGAATGCGGACAAAACTCAGTTGTGGCGCGTCTTCTCTAATTTAATAGCTAATGCTTTGAAACACAATTTTCCGGGATTGAATTTAACAGTTTCGGCTCAAGTAATTAATGCGGAAAAATTAACTATAAATCAAAGCACAGCAAAACAAAACATCGACAAATTACCGATTACCAATCCACAATCCCCCATTACCAATTCCCAATCCCCAATCCCCAATCCCGGAAGTAGGATGATTTACTGTACCGTGGAAGATGACGGGGCGGGAATCTTGCCGGAACAGTGCGAACATCTTTTTGACCTTTACGTTAGGGGCGATCGATCCCGACACTCGGTTGGTTTGGGTTTGGGTCTCTATCTTTGTCGGCAAATTATTGGTGCTCACGGCGGCCAAATTGGGGTAATTAGCACTCCCGGTGCTGGGGCAAGTTTTTGGTTTACTTTGCCGCTGGCTGAGAATTTCCGGTGATTTTTTTGTATTTTTAATTACATTTAATCTAGCAATCTTGCCAGATCTTTAGAACGTTATTAATTGCTGAAACCCTTGCGAAATATGCTCTTCCTTCTGCCTGCGGCTATACTTTTGTTGTGCCGTCGCAGGTGCTTTTTGAGTGGCTCAAGCCAAATAAGTCGATCGGACTATTTCGATCGGACTATTGATATTAATTTAAAATCATGGTATACTTCGCAAAAGTTTTTAAAGGAAAAATAAATTTCCGATCTTCACATTTTCTTTAGAAACATCATTTAATCTAGAAAATCTCTAAAACTAGATAAAAAATATGCAATTTATGTTTATCGAGCAAAGCTCAGAAAATACAGCTAAAGACGATGCAGCTAAGTACGACTTAGCTAAATATAACGAGCGGTCGTTCTCAACTTTAATTCGGACGCTCCGTCTCTCCCAAGGTTACTTTTCTTTCGTTTTAGTTAACTGCAACTCGCTGGCTTTGCGGCAGCAAATAGTCGATCGGCTGCAAGTAAATTGTCCCGTGAAACCGCAGCAACTGTTTTTGCCCGAATCGGCGACAACTCTCTACAGGACAATCGCTGCCGAAATAGAGGGGGAACAGCCTCCAGCTTTAATGCTCCTCGGTTTGGAATCAGTGGAGGCGATCGATCGATTGCTCGTTTCTACCAACCTACTATGCAGCGAATTCAGCAAAACATTTTCGTTTCCCCTCGTATTTTGGGTGACGGATGAGCTCCTGAGAAAAATCATTCGCACCGCCCCGGATTTATACAATCGGATGACGACAATTAGATTCATCAGTCATTAGTAATCAGCCGATCGATTTTAGATTTTAGATTTTAGATTTTAGATTTTTAACAGTCAACATTCAACAGTGAACAGTTAACAGTCAACAGTTAACAGTCAACAGTTAATAGTCAACAGTCATTAGTCAAGTGTTAAATTCGGCTTCCCAAATCAGGACTAATTCTCGCGCCGCCGCAGTTCCCTCAGCAGGAAAACCTGCCAAAAAGTCTTTATCCGCCCCCACGTCGTAAGGCCCTTCCTTAAACTCCAAAATCACAGTATCCTGTGTCAAAGCTACTAACGTGTGAATAGTCCCCTCTGGCAGTTCGACAGCGCGAGTCGGGCCGGCCGCGCTGACTCGCAAGGATCGCAGGATTTGACCGTTTTCGTTCAAAATAACAATACCGACTTCTCCTTGAATCACCACAAAAAACTCAAAACCGTTAACTGCAGGCGGGCGGAGGTGTTGGTGAGGGCGGACGTAAGTGCCTGGTTGCAGCACGTTGACAAACCGCTGCACTTTTTCAGACAAATCATGGAAATTGTAGTTTTGTCGCTGGCGGGGACTGCGGCGGGAGGAAGCGGCAACTTCGTCTAGCAATTCTTGCGTCAGCAATTTGATCGGAGGGGACTGCACAACAGATATCCTGTATTTAATAGTTTTTGAACAAATGGGCTAGTCTGGGATCATCGTTATCAGCATCTCTTGACACATGGAAATCGCAACTCAGGTGCGTATCACTAAGGCAATGCGTTTGTCAAGTATCTTTAGAAAAAGTATTAGCCCGATCGCCCTTTTGACTATTCTAGTCTGCGCCAGTAGCGTTTTTGCATCTGAACCGACGGCGGCAATGTTACTTCAGCAGGAATTCCCACAGCAGCAACTTAAAGAAGAAATTCGCGATCGAGTTCAAGAAGAAGTTGACATTGCTTTCGGGCGCACGGCGGTACTGCTTAACGGACTGGTAATTGCCCTAACTTTGTTTCCGACAGCAGCCGGAGTCGGGGTTTGGTTTCTATTGAGAAAATTGTCCAAGCAGACAACAATTGCTCGCCAAGAAATTGAAAGTCTCCATTACGATACAATCTCTCAATTAAAACTATTAATTTCCGACGCTGAAACTATCTTAGGCGAAATTCAACACCAAAATCACTCGGCAGAGGCAGAAACAGACCTTTTATTCCCAGATGCCCAAATTCAAGAATTTGCTCCGGTTAACTATGGCAATTACCAACAGTTATTGACCGCCGGCGACTATGCTAAACAGGGAGATGCTTGTTTCTTTGAAAACCGTTATCAAGATGCGATCGCAGCTTACGATCAGGCCCTGCAAATTCAGCCGGATTTAGCCGATACTTGGAATAACCGAGGAGTAGTGCTCACGAGAATGCAGCGATATCCAGAGGCGATCGCTTCTTACGAACAAGCTACTACAATTCGCCCCAATTATCCCGATGCTTGGAACAATCGAGGCGTGGTATTGTTGGAGTTGCAGAAGTACCAGGAGGCGATCGACTGTTACGAACAAGCAATTCAAGCCAAACCCGATTATGCCGATGCTTGGAACAACCGAGGCGTTGCTTTTTCCAAAATGCAGGAGTACGAACAAGCAGTAATTTCTTACAATCAAGCCCTACAAGTTAAAAATGATTATACTGACGCTTGGAACAATCGAGGCGTTGCACTCTCCAAATTGCAAAAATACGAAGCTGCGATCGCTTCCTACGACAATGCTGCTAAAATCCGACCTGACTTTTACAGAATTTGGTACAACAAAGCCCGATGTTATGCCCTACAAGGTAAAATTGAATTAGCAATTGAAAATTTAAAGCGCGCCCTCAATCTCAATCCGAATGTGTGTAAAGAGTTGGCAAAAAGTGAAGCTGATTTAGAAAAAATTCGCGAACACGATGCGTTCAAGCAGTTGATAAGTTAATCCTTCAAAAATAATCGTCAACTATAGGATAACGAATAGGTCGTAAGATTAAATGAACCGCGAAGACGCTAAGGAAGAGAAAGAATGGAGGCCGTTTTTCCTTTGCGCTTTTTGCGTCTTCGCGGTTCGTTTTACAAATATTTCTGCAACAACAAACCCATTTTCTCCTTAGTGGCGGCCGGCACTTGATCCAGCCGAGTCAGAATTGCATATTTCAAAGCTGAATGTGCATCAGATACTGGGGGATTTTCTGTTAGTCTACGGACTGTTTCTTGAATGACTTTTTGAGCATTCTCTGCATTGCGGTGCAAATTTGCTATTACCATTTCTACTGTTACGCTGTCGTGTTCGGTATGCCAGCAGTCGTAGTCTGTGACTAAGGCTAAAGTTGCGTAGGCAATTTCTGCTTCTCTGGCTAATTTTGCTTCCGGCAAATTTGTCATCCCAATGACTGTGGCATCCCAACTGCGGTAAAGGTTTGATTCTGCTTTTGTGGAAAATGCGGGGCCTTCCATGCAGACGTAAGTGCCGCCCCGGTGCAGGTTAACGTCGGGGAGGTTCAAGGATTCGATCGCACTTGCTAACACTTTAGCCAATTCGCCGCAAACCGGATCGCCGAATGTGATGTGACCGACTATTCCTTCTCCAAAAAAGGTAGAAACTCGATTTTTTGTACGATCGATAAACTGATCGGGCACTACCATATCTAAAGGTTTCGCCTCTGTTTTCAGGGAACCAACCGCCGACGCTGAGATTAAATACTCAACTCCCAAACTCTTCATTGCATAAATATTGGCGCGATACGGCACTTCGGAGGGCAAAAAAGTGTGGTTGCGGCCGTGTCTAGCCAGAAATGCTACGGGCGTACCGTCCAATGTTCCCACAATTGCGGCATCCGATGGCGCTCCAAAAGGTGTATCAATTTTCACCTCTTCAATATCCTTGAGGGCCTCCATTTTATACAAACCGCTGCCGCCGATAATTCCGATTTTTGCTTGTGCCATTTTTACCCTCTGCTTGAGTTTTACCACCGTGATTCTATCGGGCCATCGTTAAGTTGGTGTAAAGATAATTAAAGATTTGGTGACAACAGTCACCCCACATACACTATTTTGTCACTAAAAATATGTGATCTTAATCACAAAGTAGCTTCACAAAATCTTTAAAAATAAAGGTACATAGTTCTGTTACTTATTTTTAGCGTGTTAAGACCATGACAGTCAGCTCTGCTAACCTCCCCAAAATCTCGATCGAGGCGATCGTCGAGCGCATCTTTGCTTTTCGCCAGATTACCCCCCTTGACAGACGGCTGCTGAAATCAGCAATGCTAGCCCAGAAAGGTCTGAACGAAAAAGACCAGTGTCACATCAACCGAGTTTGTCAGGGCATCCAAAACGGATTGATTTTAGTTGTAGAATAAATTTGCAGCACGATCTCTTGCGAGCTCAACAAGCTGTGTTAAAATTTGTGTCTGAGTTTGTATTTGCTAAAACTGCGTTCGGGCGCTGTTTTACTATTTTTCGCCGCGCGATTTATCAACATCACCAATAATATTATTTAAATCTTATCGCTCAAAATTCAACAGCCAAAAGCCTGTATAAGTCATGCCACTATCATCGGGCTGCACTAATAAAAAATGTAATCCTTTACTTAATTGCTTGCGCTGTTGGTAAATTTGGGCCGCGGCTTTCACCTCGCTATCTTCAAAAGTAGCCACAACCCACCTATCTACTAGCCCAGCTTCCAATATCAATCCGTCTGGTTCTCCAGCAATATAATTCAAAGCAAAAGGTTTGGCATCCTGAAGCCATCTAGCCAAGCGCATAGACTGGCGTCCGCCGTCAATCACCACTCCCGGTACGGGTACTGTTGAGGCCAAGCCCAAATTCAGCGGTAACAGCAATTCTGGCATTTCCAAAATTGGCAGGGGACGCCCTTGGAAAGCATCTTCAATGTCCCCGGCGGGTAGGGAAGCAAAACGCCAGCCATCGCCCCAGAGGTTTTCGGGTAAAGGCACGGGCGGCGGCGAGTCGAGGGCGATCGCGCTATAAGTTTCACCTGTATAATTAGGCATACTCGAATATTCTTTGGCGCGTTGTTGCAGCAGCAATTTCAGAGCCGCAGTGCGCCGAGTCGCTTCCACCTTGACACCCAAAACTTTGCCCGCAGCTTCGATTAAGCCCAGAGACTGAGGCCTAAATACTTGAATCAATTCGGGCAAATTTTGGGTTTGAGCTTGCTGCTGCAACTGCGAAGCTAGCCAATTAGAATTTGCATCCCCTTGGCGGCAAACAGCGCTAAATTGAAAACTGCCTTCCGAGTCGCAAATTAAGAGTTCCCACAGTGGTTTGCCAGTTTCGTCTTGGAGAGGGCGGCGGTAAAAATCGGCTTGCCAAATACGCATAAATAATTAAAATTTAAAATATACAACTCGATAATTTTAATATAGCTTGGTGACAATCCGATACAATACCGAACTTTTAAAAAAACTTCGAGCTATATATTCTCAGTTCATAGTCCAAAAAACGGCAACTGTAGGCCCGCGAGCCAAACCGTGAGAGTAATCACTCATGTCCTAATCAAAATCTAAAATTTAAAATCTAAAATCTACAATCTAAAATGGTATAAAGGCTCGCTTAGCCATTTTCCCTTAGCAATTAGCCCTTCCCAAAATCATTTAAGATAGCGAACCAAATACATATCCAATTCGCCCTTATTTTTAGCATAAATTTTTCCTCGGTATTCGCATTCAAAAAAATCTCTAACTAATTCAAAGGTTGTATGAGAAATATTGATATTTCCAGGTACGCCGGAAGATTCCATCCGAGATGCAGTATTAACTGTATCTCCCCAGACATCATAGGAAAACTTTTTATTGCCAATTACGCCAGCAAGTATTGGGCCTGAATGAATGCCAATGCGGATATCCCAATAAGGGATATTTTGTTGAGCTTTCTGTATTTTTCGCAGAGCCATGAACTGTCGAATTTCTATGGCAGCAAGTACAGCGTCAAAGGCGTGTGTTGGGCGAGGGGTAGGAATTCCCGCCGCGCACATATAGCTGTCGCCAATAGTTTTCAATTTTTCCATAGAGTATTTATCCATCACGCGATCGAAATAAGAAAAACAATAATCTAGTTCGTCAACCAACTCTCGCGGCGTCATGTTTTCAGATAACTGAGTAAAGCCTTTAAAGTCAGTAAATAAAACCGATACGCAATCATAATAAAGTGGTTCCACTTTGCCGTTATTTTTTAGTTCCTCGGCAATTTCCACCGGGAGCACATTCAACAGTAGCTGGTCAGATTTGTGCTTTTCGGCATCGAGTTCGGAATACAGGCTATTTATCTCTTTAAATCGTTCAGCATTGCGGATAGCTGAAGATAGTTGCAAAGCCAAAAGATAGCCAATCCGCAAGTCTTCTTGAGTGTAAGCCCCCGGCTTGGTTGTGGCAAAATTAATTGTTCCTAAAACTTTACCTTCGCTTTCCAAAGGAATGATAATTTGCGAAGCGTAGGGGGATAAAATAGCAGTAGCACCCGCTTCTTGAATTAATTGAGGTTGACGTGTTGTGAAAGCCTTGTGAATAGGGCCGCCCTCTGGGAGGGCTGCAATATCTACAGGAATATGCCGGCCAAATAAGGTCATGCAAGTGTTAGTGCTGTGCAGGCAAACGCTACAGTGTTCAAAGTCTAGCAACCATTTGGCTTGCTTGCCTAGTACCCGCAAAATCTGGCCCAGATCGAGGGTGCGGTTAATGGCATTGGCAACTTCGTTGACGGCGGAAATGCGGATGGAAAGCGCTTGAGCTTCTGCTAACAAACGGCGGGCTGTCAACAGAAGTTCTTCTCGATCTTGATCTTCTAGCCGATCGCCCATAATAGGGGTATACAATATAGATTACAAAGCATCTATTTCCAGGGCTATTGAATCGGTGTATCGGTTGACAAAGCTAAACAAGTCTGCTGTCGCAATAATCTCAAAGATTTCTGAATCATCAAGTCCTAAATCCCGCAGGTTTTGGTAATCAGTCTCTGTCATTTCCAGGGGTTTTGTAGCAGCCAGCAAGCCAAAAGTAATCACGGCTTTATCACGTTTTGGCAAAGGGCAGTTGGCAAAGTCAGAAACTAGGGTTCGCAATAGTTCTTCGCTCATCCCCAAGGCTGACAATCCGTGCAGATGAACTTGGAGAGCGTACTCGCTATTATTTGATTGGGAAATAGCGACGCCGACCATTTCTTTAAGCGTGCGGGGTAAATCTCCTTGCAGAATGGTTCCCCGGAATTTTTTCCAATTGGCTTCTAATATGTCAGGGTTGATTGCCATTGACTTGAACAGGTTGGGGACGATGCCAAACCCCAAGTCTGTCAATATTTCTTCGTACACTGCTTTGGCTTTAGGATCTGTAAGTTGCTCGTATTCTATAAGTGGAAAGTATGTCATTGTTGTGTTGAATTTTACGGCTGTTAATTGGGGTGGGAATTTACGTGTTTGTTATGTAATGCCACTCAAAGTGCGACCTTACGAGCTATCTTGGCTTTAGTCGGATTGATGATAAAATGCACCGCTGTCAGCAAACCGCGAATTATGAAAATGAGCTAGCAACAAATCTGATTCTTGAGGCTGGATTAAACCTGTAATTATAGCAGTAACAGCCGCCCATAAAATTCTGTTGCGATCTGGTTTTACGGCTAATTTTAGATTTTTCCAATGGTTGTTGTCAAGTATCGGCAATTCATCTGGCGCGACGGCGTGAAATCTTACCACAACTCTTGAATTAGATAATGCTGTTCCGTTCGCTAATTTTTAGGCAAAAAACACTGTTCGATCGCTCCGGCTCCACAAATGCCCTGAATCTTATGATCCGGTGCGCGCACAGGGGAAAAAACAAAATGCTGTGCGATCGAGTTTATTGAATTAGTCAGAGGCTCGATCGACAACCCATGCCCCAGATAAGCTAGGCTAACGCCTGCGACTGGAGTTATTATGGGTAAACTGTAAACTTCTATCATTGTCGCTGCATTTGCTATGAACCCTGCCCTGACTCAATTTGGCGCTCAGATGTCCCACCTCACGGGAGTTCGGGCAATTATGAAAGATATTATTGAAACTCTCAGAGCCGGCAGCGGGCAGGAGTTTATCAATTTGAGCGCCGGAAACCCGGTGATTTTGCCGGAAGTCGAGCAGTTGTGGCGCGACTGCACTGCGGAACTTTTGGCGGGCCCGGAATACGGCGAGGTGGTTTGTCGCTACGGTTCGAGTCAAGGTTATCAGCCGTTGATTGATGCGGTGCGGACGGATTTCAACCAGCGTTACGGATTGAATTTGACCGATCGCAATATTCTAATTACTCCCGGAAGTCAATCGATTTACTTCTACGCAGCCAACGCTTTCGGCGGCTACACTACCAGCAAACAGCTTAAAAATATTGTTTTACCGCTGAGCCCAGACTACACGGGTTACGGCGGCGTTAGCTTGATTCCCGAAGCGGTAGTCGCCTGCAAACCCACCCTCGATATTGATGCAGCCGCCCACAGGTTCAAATACCGCCCGGATTTCAGCCAATTGTCGATCGACCAAAGCACCGGTTGTGTCATTTTTTCTCGTCCTTGCAACCCCACCGGCAACGTTCTCAGCGACGACGAAGTTAAGAAAATTGCCGATTTAGCGGCCGCTTTCGACGTGCCGGTGTTCGTTGATTCCGCCTACGGCCCTCCGTTCCCGTCCTTGAATTTTACCGAAATGACGCCGATTTTTGGGGGCAATATTGTGCACTGTATGAGTTTGTCGAAAGCCGGATTACCGGGTGAAAGAATCGGAATTGCGATCGGCGATGAAAAACTCATTCAAGTATTAGAATGTTTTCAGACCAATATGTGCATTCATTCGCCGAGATACGGACAGGCGATCGCAACTCGTGCGATTACGTCCGGCGCTCTGGCCGACATCTCCATCAACGTAATTCGCCCGTACTATCAAAGCAAATTTGCGATCGTAGAAAGCACTCTAGAACAAGCAATGCCGAAGGATTTGCCGTGGTTTTTGCACCGGGGCGAAGGAGCAATTTTCGCGTGGTTGTGGCTGAAAGATTTGCCAATGACTGATTGGGAACTGTATCAAGAGTTGAAAAAAGTCGGCGTAATTGTCGTGCCAGGAAGTTCTTTCTTCCCCGGTTTGCGGGAAGATTGGCAGCACAAACATGAGTGTTTACGCATCAGTTTGACTGCAACAAATGATGAGATTGAAACTGCCATGAAACGCTTGGCTCAAATGGTAGAAAAGCTTTATCAGTCAGTTGACAGTTGACAGTTGACTGTTAACATTCCCAATACTTCGGGTACGCGGTTCCTGAGCGACTCGTGCTTATCGTAACCGGAGTAATAAGATGTTCTGCATTTAAATGGTCTGTAAAAAAAACAATCAAACTCTTGTGGGTTGGGCGTCCCGCCCGCATCTAACAGGCAATTTAAATGCGCGACAGCTTATCGATTTCGTACTCGGATAGATTCGGATTATAGGTTATAGAAAACATTCCCCAGTCCCCATTTTTCAATTAAACCACCCGATAAACAAAACTCAGAGTTGCCCAAACATTCACATCCAAAGCCAAATCATCCGTCGATATCCCCACTTTCTGCACCCCCGGAATGCTAGCCGCGTGCAAATCTTCGAGTACCGCCCGCGCCACATTTAAAGGATTCAACAACACTCGAATTGGCAGGGCATCCCTCGTTTGCTGCATTTCGGCTTCTATTGCAGCCAGAGTTTGAGCCAAGGGACTCTCACTAAATATAATCATAGTTTCCGCAAGTCCGATCGACCCCGATACCGCCCACCCGCTCCCCCCAGCCGCCGGCAGAGTCAAATTCTCCCCAGGAGCGATCGCCCGCGACATTGCCCCCACAGCGTCTTTGCCCTCAGCGCCGAGCACAGACAGCCGTCCCGCGCTGTCCGAGCCAAACACCGCAAAGTAAACCGGGCGATCGCTGTCGTTATACAATCTGTACCGAACTCGGCTGCCTTCGACTAAACTTAGTATATGAGGGCTTGCGGATTTCTCACTTTCCCCGTTCAGCGGTTCCAGCCGATAATCACCGCCGGCCCGCACCGGCTCTCGCTGCGCCACAGCCCGCGCTTGCGGTGCGGTAGTTGCCAGAATCGCCCGCACCTTCAGGCGCGAAGACCCCTCATTGGCTGTCAGCCGCAGCAACTTCCCAGCCTGCAGCGCTTTCAAGTGCGGAGTCAAGCGCTGCACCGCCACCTTGACTGCTTCTCCCCCGTCGCCCTGAGTATCGGGAATCAGCATTTGAGCCACAGAAAACAAACCGTAACGGCTTTGTATCACACCAGGCTCGTGAGCCGAGACTGTTTCGGCTAAAGTCGTTTCCGGGACTCTGCCGAACCGACAGTCAGCCAATTGCTCGCTGCCTACCGCCGAAACTTGCGGCACAGTCGCAAAGGCGCTGGTGGCGTCCACGCGCTCGATGCGTTCCAAACCTGAGTCCAAAGCTACTGTCAAACCGATGTTTCGCGGCAATACCCGAATTTCTTCCCTCACCACTTCGCCGACTGTTAATTGGCCGTTTGTTTGAGCAGACCCGTCTACAACTTGGGCTTTAGCAGAGAGGCCCGTGCGTCCCCGCAGCAAAAGCCTCGCGCCCTCGGAGGAATCCACAGCAAACACAGAACCCCCGGAGCACTCCAAAACGGAGGGCGACAAACCCCCCAGCCACAACTGCACAGTTTTGCCTCCGTCTTCCACGGCCGTCACAGCGCCGTCAGATGCAGGGGAATTCAAGATTAAATTTGAAAAATTCACCGCCGGCGCGGCTGTTAAATCGTGATTGAGAATTTGCGGTTGCTGCGATAACCCCGCGATTTGCTCGACATTACCTGCAGCGCGGCTGAAACTGACGCTGAAGCTGCTAGCGGGAGTTGCCCACCACAAAGTTTGGGTGAGGGCGTAGGTAAACAAACCTGCGGTAAATCCGTTCCACTCTTGTTCGGCGACGAGTTGGGAATCCGCACCGGCGGCAAGTACGGTGGCCGCAGGACGAAGATTTTTGCGGGTTCGGAGGTCTTGGGCAAACGTTAATTCTGCGAGGCCCGGCTCGCCGATGGTGGGGCGGGGGCGGGAGCGAATGCGAAAGTTGCCGTTTGTGGGGAAACCCCGATAGTGGTAGCTGGTGTCGAGGATGGCGATCGCATTTTCTGTCGCAAGCGATCGCATCAACAGCAACAGCGTTTCCTCTAAAATATCGTTCACCGCCCGGTTTGCTAACAACGGCAAAACATCATCCGCCGGCACCAAACTGTTTTGGATTTTTCCGGGAGACTCGCCCAAACTGACTCGGCTACCGCAGCCACTAAAGTGAAAAACTACCACGTCACCGGGTTTTGCTTGTTGAGTCAAGTGAGTGATAAAAGCCGTCTCGATATTCTCCCTCGTAGCTTGAGCGTCAGTCAAAGTCAAAATGTCCGACGGCACAAACCCAAACCGATGTATCAGTAGTTCCCGCTGCAATTCCACATCCGTGACGCAGCCGTGCAGGGGCGAGTCTGGATATTTGTCAACGCCCACCAACAAAGCCAATTTCCTGGCTGTCGGCTGCGCTAAGGCTTGGAGGTAGCCATCGCCCAACGGCAGCCACAGGGCCTCGCTGATGCCGATGGCGGCCAGCACCCGGCCAGCTTGCTGCAAAAATTCCCGCCGCTTGAGTCCCATTTTTAAATAGCTTTGAATTTTAAGTTTTGAATTTTAAGTTAAATTCCCCTCAATAATTTTAGGGGAATTAATTAGATTGTGACTGTTTAGTATGAAGGGAGTTTTTAAGTTTTAACTTTTGAGCTTTAAGTTGAAAATTTCCCATTTAAAACTCAAAACTCAAAATTCAAAACTCTTCAGAATGTCGCCGACACCCAAGTTCAAGATTTAAATCTCGTAATTGAAAATATTCATTGCCTTGGCTAATTCTGCAGCGACTTCCGGCCGGGAAAACTGCGGCGGAGGCAATTTTCCAGCGCGCAGCATTTCCCGAACTTTGGTTCCCGACAAATGCACCCGTTGTTCGGGAGTGCTTGGGCTTGTTTTAGTTGTAGCCATTTGTTCCGTCAGTTGGCAATAGAAAGCGTGCTCGAATTTCATCGGCACAATTCCCAATTCTCCCGGCTCAAATTCATCAAAAATATGTTGGGCATCGTAAGTGCCGTAATAATCGCCAACTCCAGCGTGATCGCGCCCCACGATAAAGTGAGTGCAGCCGTAGTTTTTGCGGATTAAAGCATGAAAAATTGCTTCTCGCGGCCCGGCGTAGCGCATCGCCGCCGGATTAATTGCCAAAATTACGCGATCTTTTGGATAATATTTTTCTAGCAGAATTTCGTAGCAGCGCATCCGCACGTCAGCGGCGATGTCGTCATCCTTAGTCGTCCCGACTAGCGGGTGCAGAAACAAGCCGTCTACTGTTTCTAAGGCGCATTTTTGAATGTATTCGTGTGCCCGGTGGATGGGGTTTCGGGTTTGGAAACCGACTATGGTTTTCCATCCTTTTTCTGTGAACAGCATTCTCGATTTCGCCGGGTCAATTTGGTATTGGGGAAAGCGGACATCTAGTTCGCGTTCCAGCAGCCAAATGTCGCCTGCGAGGTTAACGGGCCCGGATTTGTCTACTACTTGGACGCCCGGGTGTTTGAGGTCATCGGTGCGGTAGACGTTGAGGGCTTCTTCTTCTTTACTGTAGTGATATTTTTCTGCAAGTTCCAAGAGCCCGACAAATTTGCCTGCCGGCGAGTCTAGGCGCACTAAAGTTCCTGCTTTCAGGGGGGCGGCGACTTCTTCTGTTACCGAGAGGGTGATGGGAACCGACCACGGAAGGCCGTTGGAGAGGCGCATTTGTTTAACGACCGATCGATAATCAGCTTCGTTCATGAACCCTTTGAGGGGACTCAGGGCGCCGATGGCGATCATTTGCAGGTCGGAGATCGATCGATCCGACAACTGGACTCGCGGCAGGGACTCTGCTTTGTCGAAAAATTCTTGTCTTTGGTCTAGTGTGGCAATGCGGTGGACCAGGGTGCCGCCGTGAGGGGCAATGCGGTCTGAATGCTGGCTCATGTCGATTTGAAGTTGTGGGTTTTAGCTGCCAGAGTACATAGTATCAAGCGGTGGCTGCAATTCTACATTTTTTAATTGTTCTGGACTTGTGCAGAACGCTACTTTTGTGGCGCTGTAATTCTTTAACTCTAAACTCGCGCACTCAAAACTCCAAAGTTTCCCTCAAGTCTGGACTTGAAATTCTTCGGGATCTATTCCCCAATTTACCCAGCTAATCGCTTCTTTAGCCGATCGCACTTTTGGCGGCACTCGCAAAGCGTGAAGGTGTCCCGTACTCGCACAAGTCATCTTTAACAAATAAATTGGCTCTATGTCAATATTATTCTCAATTTTCAACAAAGTATATTCTTGCCAAGAATCCAATTCTATTGCTTGCAATTCTTGACAAATTCTTGGATAGCCGATCGCCTGAATCAAAACTCGCCGCACTTCGGCATTATGTTCTGTTAACAGCCATGAAGCTTGCCAAGACTGCGGCGGAACTTGACCGATTATTTCCGGTAGTCGGACGCCACGATAAGAGTATACACTGAACTTGTCAGCAAATTCAACCGCTGGTTGACATAAAGCGTGGAGCAAATATTCACTATCAAAATGAAGTTGGATCGGGCGATCGCACACAAAGCACTTTTTCTCAAACGGGTAAATCCAGCCACAGTTTTCCACTAAAGATTTAAAGGCTGAGTATAAAGAGCGATCGTACTCCAAATTTAACACGCCAATACAAAAATCCACCCAACTTCCGTGACAGGCTGACAGTTCGGAAACTATGTTGTTATTATGATAAACCTGATCGATCAGAAATCTCTGAAATCTCCCGCCCAACTTCCTTGCTAATTTGACGTAAACTTCGTCTTTAACATGAAGGTGGAGTTGATTCATCAGTTGAGCGTACAGCGGATTATAGAGTTGGCTGTAAATCTTATTTTCTAATTTCCTGCCGAGTTGACTTCTTAATATATCGTACAATTCATTATGAATTTTGTTTCTGATTTCGCTGGCCATTCCCAGACCAGAATCGCGTATCCTTAGCGGTTCAATAGCTTCCAAAGCTATGTAAGGGCTGTCACAGAAAATAATTTCCGGTTCAGGACAGCCGATGATGTTGTAGGCGGTGTTGATGGCCGCTGTAGCTTGCGGGCGATCGACTGGTTCTATCGAAAGTCCAATTTGTCGCCACTTCTCGCGATAGATCGGAATTAGCGCTATTTGTTCGGGAGTAATTGCGATCATTTGTACAGCTAGATTATTTAATTGGCGGTAAAACTTTTTTGCTCTCGCATCCGGCAAAAAAATATCATTAAGTTTGTAATAACAACATAATTTTACCTGCCTACCTATTTTATTAGAGTCGTTAAATTATTTGTATGAATTAACAATTGTTTGCAAAATACCTAAAATCATAGGAACATTATCGACACAATAAACATCAGCATCAATAATTAAATTATTTCCATCTAATTTCAGAAACCGCCAGACAACGCCAGTAGTTACGCAGCCATATACTGCAGGTATGGAATTGTGTTCGCGTTCGTTAAATAGCTGAGCCGCTACCATTTGTGCTGCACACTGCGGCAGACAAGATTCTATTTCTGGGCCTTTCGTTTCTCTCAATGCAAAAACCGGAACTTTAATTTCAAAATCAAACGGCACGGAAGACAATAGAAAGTCGCATTGCCCATTCAATCCCTGCTCAACATCTACATCAAACGACCAACCAGAAAAAATAGAAAATTGTCTGTTGTTCCTTTCTCTAAATTCTAACAGAAGAGGAGAAATAATCCGTTCCGAACGTTCTTTGGCAGTTGTAACAGCAGTGTTAGAACTAATTTCGAGGGTTCTCCAAAACCATTCGGAGGGTTCTACAGGAACAACCTTGGCACTCCAAATAGGACTGAGTGACGGTTCCAATCCAAATCGATCTTTTAATTGTTGGAAAGTAAAGGATTTGTAAGACATATTTCTCAGATAAGTCGCTGAAACTCTAGATTACTGGGAGAGAGAAAGCGAATTGACCGACGCTAAACTCGTTTGTATACAGGACTTACGCCTTAGAAACCCGGTTTCTGGGAGAAATCGTGGTTTTGTAGAGAAGTATCTAGGAAGAAACCGGGTTCTCACCGCGTAAGTCCTAATATAGCAACCCTTGCAGAAGTGGTAAACCTCTCTTTTCTTCCTTCTTTCCTCTTCTTTCTCTCGCCCGATCACTCAATCCTTCTGCCCTCTTTATTGTTTCTTTTTTTTCTATCCGTTACATCCGTTACATAATCCGTTGCCGAACTTCCTTCTTCCTTCTAAACATTTAACCACTCAAGGAGTACCCTGGGCGCCGGCAACAAAATCATTAACAAAAGCCCGATCGCCACCAACCCCAAAAAATCCCGCCGATTATCCAATTCGCTAACATCATTCAGCGCAGGTTCGTCGTTTAGTGGCGTGAAAAACAAAATAATCGCCCACAGCAGCAAACCCTGTTCCAAAAAAGAAAGCAGCAGCATACAAAGTCTAGCAAATTGCCCGATCGCCATACTCGCTCGCTGGCCGAACATCGCGTGTACAATGTGCCCGCCGTCGAGTTGTCCCACCGGCATCAAATTAAACGCTGTCACGATCAAACCCAAATAACCCGCCACCGCTACCGGATGCAAATCGATCGCAGTTTCCGCATTCAAAGCGCCACCCAAGGTTAACTTGCTCAACAAAGTCATCAGCAGCGAAAAACTGGGTTTGAAAGAGTCAAAATTTAACATTCCCGACTTGTCAGACAGCGGTACAATAGTCGAATGATTCAAACCCCAAATTAATAATGGCACTGTCGCCACTAAACCCGCCAGGGGGCCGGCAATGCTAACATCAAATAAAGCTCGGCGGTTGGGAATTGGACTCCGTATTTGAATGAAAGCCCCAAAAGTTCCTAAGAAAAAAGGAATCGGGATAAAATAAGGCAAAGTCGTGCGAATTTTGTAGAATCTGGCAGCTAAATAGTGGCCGGATTCGTGAATTGCTAAAATTGTAATTAGAGCCAGCGAGTAAGCCAAACCCTGGAGCAATATTGACGGGTTGGACTGCAAAGCTTGTTCAGTAACTCCGGCAAGTCGCGTCCCGACCAGCGTAGTCGTAAACACCGTGATCAGCAGCAAAGCTAATGCGAAAAATGGCCGGGTTACAGATTCGGATTTGACAGGAGTTTCCCCTGATTGGTGGCTGGGATTGGGAACTATGGCAAAAAAAGGTTGACCGCTCAAGCTGTTTTGAAATACTACTAAAAAGCGATCGCCAAAAAGCCTCTCCACATTCTCCCGAATCGCCTGATAAGCCGCCTCCGGGTTCGTCCGCAACTGTCCGCGACAAATTACAGCCTGCGGCCGAAATTCCAAATCTCGCAAAAAGTAAATTGACCAAGGAAAACAATCGCGCAAACTCGCTTCTTCCGCTGCATCGATCGGGCGCACGGGCGGTTTTGGCTTTGCAGGTTCAGTCGCAGAGTCTGCTACCTGCTGTGCAGTTTCGGCGGTAATTTTCTTGCGCCCCAACTGTACCAAAAACCAATACAAAAAAGGGCAAACCAGAAAAGGTATAATTACCAACTCCGGCGGTACAGTTTTGCTTGTGCCGTAAACTAAAATCCAACCAGCCCAAATCAGCGCGGGCGCCATCATTACCAGCCACAGCAGCCATATCGGAGTCCTGGTGATTCGGCTGGTGCCATTCTGCAACAAGTAGTACGATATCAGCCCCAATACGAACAACCATAGTAAAAAGAACATAATATTTATCCCATTCCCTTCTGAAATACTTCCTTGAAACAACAGAGTTTAGTCTCCAAACAACCCAGGCCCGTGCTCGACAATATCCTGGCTTTCCCGCCTAACCGGGATACCCTGGGTGCAACAGCCTATTTCATTGTAGAAAACCAAACTAACATCCTGGTGGATTGTCCCGCTTGGGATGAGATTAACCAAACATTTTTGCGGGAACACGGCGGCGTGCGACTGCTGTTTCTCACCCACCGTGGCGCTATCGCCAAGGCGCGGGAGATTCAGGAAGCCACGGGGTGCGAGATCCTGATTCAAGAACAGGAAGCTTATTTACTGCCGGGTTTGAAGGTTACGGTTTTTGAGCGAGAATTTGTTGTGAGCGATCGAATGAAAGCATTTTGGACTCCTGGCCATTCTCCTGGTTCCTCTTGCCTTTATCATAATGGCAGCGGTGGAGTGCTGTTTTCGGGTAGGCACTTGCTCCCCAACCGAGAAGCCGCCCCAGTACCGCTGTGGACGCCAAAAACTTTTCACTGGCCTAGGCAAATTAACAGCGTGAAGTCAATTATCGATCGATTTTCGCCGGAAACTTTACAGTATATTTGTCCCGGTGCAAATACTGGTTTTTTGCGGGGAAAAGGATCGATCGATCGAGCTTTTGAGCAATTAGCCAATCTGGATTTAGCTGTTTGTTTGCAGTCAAAAGCTGAACCCTAAATGTATGCTGCAACATCAAAAAATGATCTGACGCGCTAATTATAGCGGTAAGGTGCGCCTAGCGCACCCTACATTATTCTTCAGTCTGTTAAAGAGCGAGGAAAGTTTGTATAGTGGCCGTTACAACTGCCTATTCTTATGGAAAAAACTGAAAAACAAAAAATGCTCGCCGGCGAATTGTATTTAGCTGCTGATGAGCAATTAATTTTAGAGCGCCAACGAGCTCGCCGCCTCGCCAGAACTTACAATTCTACCCGCGAAGACGAACCAGACAAACGGTTAGAAATTCTCGCAGAATGGTTCGGTGCAGTTGGGCCAAAAGTTGAAATCGAGCCACCTTTCTACTGCGACTATGGCAGCAATATTTATGCGGGAAACGGATTGTACATGAATTTTGGTTGCGTGATTCTCGACTGCAATCGAGTTAACATTGGCGAAAATTTACTGTGCGGGCCCAACGTACAAATTTACACCGCTCTTCACCCCACAGACCCGGAAATTAGACTTTCTGGCCGAGAACTCGCCGCTGAAATTAATATTGGCAATAATGTTTGGATTGGCGGGGGCAGTATTATTTGTCCAGGAGTCACTATTGGCGACAATAGCACGATCGGCGCAGGCAGTGTTGTTGTCAAAGATATTCCCGCAAACGTCGTGGCGGCGGGGAATCCTTGCCGAATCATCCGGCATCTACCTTGATGTGGTACGATCGACACAATCGTGCGATCGGCTCCTTGGAGCTTAACCCAAAAATTTTAGGTATTAGAACAGCCGGTTTAAGATTTTTTACGTAAAATCCCCGAAAAAAACCGTGCAATAAATCTCAAATCTAAAATCTAAAATCGCTTAATATCAAATCCGTTAGCATCGGAATAGTAAATTCGAGTTGACTGTTGACTGTTGACTGCTCACGGTCAACAGTCAACAGTCAACATCATTCCGGTGTAACCGGAAATGATATAATTTCTCGTTCCCGGTTTCCACACTACCAAGCTTTTCTTATGACGACTGCAACAGTTTATCCCAACGCTCCCGATCTCTGCACCGACGACTACATAGCAGTCGGTGTAGCTACCTGCTTCATCAAAGAAGAAGGCGAAGTTTTTGAAGTGCAAGTAATCGAAGCTATTCCCTCAGCAGCTTTGGAAGCAATTTTGAAGGGAATTCCCACATCCTATTTAATGATTTGCGGGACGACTTTGGGAGCAGTGCTCGACGGCGAAACACCCAAAATGTTGCCAGAATTCCCGACATCAGCTCAGTTTAGCGAAGAATTTGGCTTTCGGGCGATCGCCGCTGCCCGCACTTACAAAATCCGCCCCCAAGCTCAACTTCACATTCCCTTGGGAACAGTTCGCAACGACTTTACTTATTCCTTAGAACGCAAAAGAGTGCTCAACTCCGAGCGCGTCATTCGCACTGAAGACAATGTGAAACAGCACGAACACACTCACAAGGTTCTTTAAACAAATCCCGCAACTGGGGCAATTTAACAGTGCCTCAGCCAGCGGCTGCACCGAAAATACTTTTAAGTGTTGAGATATAAATTAAAGAGTTAACAAGTTTTTCCTTCATTAATAATGAACGAAAAACTTTTAATATTTCGTTATTAAGCAATACTGCGGACAGTTTTTGATTACCAACTGTATAATAAGGGTTTCAAGACAATTCGGAAATCGAACTATCCACGGAAGATCTAGGGTTTTAGAGTAGGAAATAAAAGCAGTCTGGACTATTGATTAAGACACACACCAAACATCTCAACCTAAAAAGTCTACTGCTCGCATCACCTAAATAACATCAATTATTAACGACTGTAAAAAAGAATTAAGTAGTTGATGATTTTTTTTAAGTGATCAAAAATGTGGTATGATATTATTCCTGTTTAACTAAAGTGATATCAAATCGGTAGCCTCGGAATTAATATTACCCACCCCTTTCGACACGGCAGTGCCGTGTCCCTACAATTAATCTGGGTATGGAAACGGCACTGCCGTTTCCTTTAGATCATAAGGAGTGCAACCGGAAACGATAGGAGCCGCTGGGCGGGAAAAAATTAAAAAATCCCCGCAATTATGGAATTCTAGTAGTTTAAGACTACTGGCAGGCGGGCGAGTATATCGTAGGTGAGCTAAGGATTTCAATCTCACAAATTGGTCAAACCATGCGAAGCTTTGCGAGAGTAAAGTGGTGGAAATTAACTCGACTATTGCCAGCCGAATTACAGGGCAAATACCATCTTAGGTATCAAACTGTGCTCTTAATTTTGGGGGTAATAATTCTGACAGCTAGCATCACTGGTTGTATTAGCTATCACAGCGTTCGCCGCTTGATTATCACCAAAAGCGAGCGAAATGCTTTGTTAGAAGTTAGGGAGCGCGCCCACAAGATCGATCGCTGGCTGGGCACGAGAAAGGCTGAGATCGAAATCCTCGCCAATACTACTCCCGTTCGTTCGATGAATTGGTCAGTGGCAGAGCCTTATTTAAAATCGGAAGTAAATCGACTACAAAAATTCCAATACTTGGCATTAATTGATCCCGACGGTTCTTATTTCACCACAAAAGTGGGCCGAGCGTTGATTAATGTTAGCGACCGCCAACACTTTAAAAAGGCAATGGCTGGGGAAGTCTATGTTTCAGATCCTACCATTTCTCGCACGCTCAAAAGACAAAGGATTGTTCCCATTTCGGCTCCGGTGTGGTCAAGTTCGGTAAATTCTCTTGGTAAAACAGCACAAAAGCCGATCGGAGTAATGAACGGCGTCATTAGCATCGACCGCATTGCCCAAGTAGTAAGAAAGCTGGAATATGGCCCCGGAACTTACGCTTTTGTTCTCAATTCTCAAGGAGTGCCGATTGTGCATCCCGACGCTCGATTAATCGGGAATATCGACAATTCTGCTCCTAGTCTTTTAGAGTCTGCAGATGCTAATTTGGCAAATGTAGCCAGGGAGATGGTTTATCAAAAAACGGGCATTGTGCTGACTCAAATCAACGGCGCCAGAGTTTATGTTGCCTATCTTCCTTTAGAACAAGCTGAATGGTCGATCGCCCTCGTAATTCCCCGCGACAATCTCGAAAAAGAACTTTTTCCTTTCAAGATACTAGCAGTAGCCGCCGGCGTACTTGCCACCGCAGCTATTCTCGCAGCAATTGTGGCGCTCAAGCTGTTTGCCCTAAATTGCATTCGCAGTCGCACAGAAGGCCTTCTCCACCGCTTCACCGGCCGCATTCGCGCTTCCTTGCACCTCGATCGCATCCTCCAAACTACAGTAGACGAACTCGGTACTTTACTTAAGCTCGATCGAGCAATTTTCGCATGGTACGATCCCCGACAAGATACTTTAGAATTTGGCTGGGAATATTGCCGGGAAGGTTTGCCGACGCGCTTGGGAATCTTTGGTGTTCCAGGAGGGCCCTCTGGAGATTTAGCTGCACGGCTTCACCGCTGCGAAACGATACTGCTACATAAAACGGGCGCCCCTGATGCCACAGCGTCTGAGGAACACACCCATATCGAACTCAGAAATAGTCACTACGCAGCAGTACCCGTACTAACTGAGAATCATCGGCTTGGATATCTGTTCGCCTGTGCAAACCGCCGATTTGCGACTCCCGACGAGGTGCAAGTTTTGGAAGCAATTGCAGACTCACTGGCGATCGCAATTTCCCAATCCCAACTCCACGGGCAAATTCAAGAAGAACTCAAACTTTTGGAAGAAGTATTAGCCAAACTCAGAATCACCGAAGAGCAGTTAGTACAAAGCGAAAAAATTAGAATGGTGGGTCAACTAGCCGCCGAAGTTGCCCAGGAAATTAATAACCCGATTAACTTTATTTACGGCCGCCTGATTCACCTCAACGATTATATCAAAGATTTGCTCCATATAATTCGCCTCTATCGAGAACAATATCCCGAACCTGTGCCACGAATTGCCAAAAAAATAGAGAGTTGCGACCTAGATTTTATCAGCCAAGAGTTGCCACAAATCCTCAATTTTTTGAAAATAGGAGCCGATGGCATTCGCCAGATAGTCCTGGCTTTGAGGAAATTCTCACTTCCTGACGAAGCCAACAAAGAACACGCCAACGTTAATGAGAGCATCGACAATATTTTGCTGTTGCTGGCTCACAGACTGGAGCAAAAAATATTAGTAGTCAAGGAGTACAACAACCTGCCGCCAATTTTGTGTTATCCCGGTCAACTGAGCCAGGTGTTTGCGAGTCTGATTATCAATGCTATAGATGCAGTTAAAACTATTGAAAATTCCGCTCAAATTATTACAATAAAAACCGATATTTGGGATGATTATACAGGGAGATTTATTGTTGTATCGATTGCCCACAACGGCTCCCGAATTCCGCCGGAAATTCAACACAGAATATTTGAGGAGTTTAGTTCTACTAAATCATTGAAAAATTTTACAGGATTGGAGTTGTCGGTTTGCTATAAAATTATTGTAGAATTGCACGGCGGCCGCCTTACAGTTGAATCTCCAGTGCAATCTCCAATTACATCTCAAAGTGGGGGCGGTGCTGAGTTTATGGTAAAATTGCCGATCGTTTGATATCGCATCTTGCCGCGAGGGAAACCCGTCGCGCAGCTTGCTAGCAAGCTGCGCGAAAAGCTTAATTTCGGTTGTACTGAAGACTTTAGTCGTCAGAAAACAGAGGGCTGAAGATCCTCACTACAAACCCATGATCATTTGTTAACCCAAATTGCTATGATAGGATTAGGGAAATAATAAAGGTGCAACCACAGCAAACAACCAGCCTCCCATTACCAAGACTTCCGCAACAATTAATAAAATATTTCTGTTCATTTTCAAATTAAGCATTTTCACATTAAGAGCGATCGACCAAAGAGCGAATTTTCTTCCACCAAGCCGTCGGCGAATCCTCCGGGCGATATGCGGTATCAAACATCGACAAAATTAGCGGCGAACCCCCCACCTTCGCACTCATCAACAAGTGCATTGCCAGACAAAATACCAATACCACCCAACCCGAAGCGTGTAAATAATACCAAACCTGCGTCAATTCCCCAGCCGGCAACCATTCTTCCTTAACCATACTGCCAGAAGCTAGCGAAAAAGTCAGTGCCAGCAACATCAACGTATTCACAATCCGGTGCAAACTGTACCACCAAATGGGTTTTCCCAACTGCGTTAGTTTCCCAAACGAATCCGGCTGCACCAAGCGTTTTTGGCCTGCGTGGAAACTGTACAATGCAAAAGCCGGCATTATTCCTAACAGCAACATCTTGCCAAAAGTGCCGTGAATCCCGATAATATCTGCAATCTGAGGCACGGGGACTTTGCCAAACCGCCCATCGTAGGTGTTGTAAACCAGAAATGCGCTCAAAATTGCTAAAAGGGCGATCGCAGCGTTAACCCCATGCAGTAATCTGAGCAGCAATGGCTGGTAGGGTCTAGATGGCGGCATAGTCAATTCTGCTACTTGATCAATAATCTTTTAGAGAATACAGCTAAGCGCTGATTTTTTCAACCCTTGCCAATTGTGAAATAAATGTGAGTCAAAAATGAATAGATTATGATAAAAACGCACTTATCTCATAATTTAGTGTAAACTAAAACAGTCAAGAGGAATACTTTATTTATAATACCTAACATTTTACAAAAATGGATGCAGCCACTACCGTTTTACTTTCATTAGGACTAGCAGCCGATGCTTTTGCTGTTGCTGTTTCGAGCGGTTTAGCAATCAAACACATGAAAATCAATAAAGCTTTAAAAATCGCCTTATTTTTCGGAGGTTTTCAAGCTTTAATGCCCGTAATAGGATGGCTCATCGGTCTTAGTTTTAGTTTTTTGATAACACCGATCGACCATTGGATCGCTTTTGGGCTTTTGAGTTTCATTGGCGGGAGAATGATTTATGAATCGCTGCAAAACGAAGAATGCGAGAAAAAGTTCAATCCCTTAGATACGGGGACTTTGATAACGCTGTCGGTGGCGACGAGTATCGATGCCCTCGCAGTTGGCCTCGGATTTGCTGTCCTGAAAGATTCTATTGCTCCTGCGGTGACTGCGATCGGATTTATTACTTTCTTTTTAGCCTTTGCAGGCGTGTTTATCGGTCACAAATGCGGCAACTTGTTTGCAAATAAAATTGAGATACTGGGCGGATCAATTTTGATTTTTATTGGCTGCAGAATCTTGTTTATGCACCTGACAGAGGTGCCATTAGTTATGGGTAATTAGTCATTAGTCATCAGTCAGTAGTGATTGGCAAAAAGATAATTGGCAAAAAGGTAATTGGCAAAAAGGTAATTGGGAATTTTCCCCAATGACAACTGACAACTGCTTTCCTAACAACTGACAACTGACAACTGACCCAAAAATGCTATAACAGCAATATTGCGTTAAAGGATAAAAATTTCGTGCTGAAACTTTACGGCGGAGCCCGCAGCAGGGCGTCAATTGTCAAGTGGTATCTAGAAGAAATAGGGATTCCCTACGAATTTGTCCTGCTGGATATGCAAGCAGGGGAACACTTGCAGCCAGAGTATCTGGAAATTAACCCGATCGGCAAAGTACCCGCGATCGCCGACGGAGATTTTAAACTTTGGGAATCCGGCGCAATTCTGCTGTATTTAGCTCAAAAATATGGTAAAATGCCAGACACTTTGGAGCAGCAAGCTCAAATCGTGCAGTGGGTCACCTTTGCTAACGCCACCTTGGGGCCGGGAATATTTACAGAAGCAAGTCGCGATCGCGAAACTCCCAAGTTGTTAAAACCGTTAAATGAAATCTTCGAGAAACAGCCATTTTTAATGGGTGATGAATTCGGCGTAGCCGACGCAGCAGTCGGCTCAATGTTGGCTTACATTCCGATGATGCTAAAACTAGACCTCAGTGCTTATCCGGCCGTTGTAGATTACATCAAGCGGATCTCAGAAAGGCCGGCTTTCAAAAGTGCGATCGGCGGTAGCTGAAGGAAGGCACTACACGGATTTTGACACGGATACACGGATGAATTATTGAGGGTGAGTCAGGAGTCAGGAGTCAGGAGTCAGGAGTCAGGAGTCAGAGGGCCTAGGAATAAAACTTAACATCTAAAAGCAGAGGCAATTTGTGAATTGCCCCTGCTTTTGATGAAATCAAACTTATCTAAATCCGACAGCCGCCTGCCAAACAAAAGCCAGCAGCAAGAAAAACACGGGAATGACCGGCAAAACATTCACCAAAGGCTCAAAAATCGAATAAGCTTCGGGCAGTTTTGCTAAGAGTAATGCAGCTTCCATGAATCAACCTACCTATCCAACACAATTTTCATAATTGTCGCATATCTTCACCCAAGGCAATCATGATTGATCGACTCTCGGTGCAAGCCAGTAGGCAAACTCTTCAGTAAATCGATCGGCCAAAATCGCCTCCCGCATCCTCCCAGTAAAGCGAATCAACTCCGTCACGTTGTGCAGCGCCAGCAAAGTATACCCCAGCACTTCGTTAGCCCGCGCCAAATGGGCCAAATAAGCCCGACTGAATTTTTGGCAGGTATAACAAGGACAAGACTCATCCAGCGGCGCAAAATCCTCCCGGAACCGAGCATTTTTCAAATTCCAGCGTTCCCCACCAACAAAAGCCGTCCCGTGGCGGGCCAGCCGAGTTGGAATCACGCAGTCAAACATATCTACGCCACTCGCCACCGCCAGCGCCATTTCCCGATAAGTCCCAATCCCCATCAAATAACGCGGTTTATTTGCCGGCAACAGAGGCGCAGTCACCTTTACAATCTCTGCGATCAAATCCCCCGATTCCCCCACACTAACCCCGCCGATGGCGTAGCCTGGTAAATCCAAATCTACCAACTGGTTCGCCGCGCGCGATCGCAAATCGGGGAAAACGCCCCCCTGGACGATTCCGAACAAAGCTTGATCCGGGCGCGAGTGAGCTTGCATGCAGCGTTGCAGCCAGCGGTAAGTGCGATTTGTCGCCGCCTCCACCTCTTCCCGCGTAGCGGGGTAAGGCGGACACTCGTCAAAGGCCATAATCACATCAGCGCCCAACTCATTCTGAATTTCGATCGATCGTTCCGGCGTCAAATTAATCATGCGGCCATCGCGGGGAGAACGAAAAGTCACCCCATTCTCAGAAATAGTCCGCATTTGGCTCAAGCTAAACACCTGAAAGCCACCCGAATCCGTCAGCATCGGGCCTGGCCAAGCCATAAATTTATGCAATCCGCCCGCGCCAGCGACAATTGCTTCCCCCGGCTGCAAGTGCAAGTGATAAGTATTTGCCAAAACCATTTGAGAACCCGCCGCCTCAAGATGTGCCGGTGTCAAAGTTTTGACATTAGCTAGTGTCCCTACCGGCATAAATTTAGGCGTTTCCACAACACCGTGGGGAGTAGCAAAAACCCCTGCACGCGCTTGGGTATGGCTGCAATTAGCCTGACATTTAAAAGAAAATTTCGCCTTGTCCTCAGTCATTAGTCCCCGATGCTCGTTAACCGCTACTCGGCCGTCCGTGTTATTTAATCTATTGTTGATGACATCGCGACAAAAAAAACCATGACCCCGCCCAAAAACGGAGACAAGTTTCCGACAATCGTCGTGGAGGGCAAAAAATTTTAGACCTTAGTTCTAACTCCCAGATTCACGGCGCTGCAAGTAAATCTAAAATCTAAAATCTAAAATCTAAAATCGACTGACTGACGATTAAAACGGGGAATCATCGTCGTCCAATTGTAGATCCCAGTTGCCTGAGAGAACCTGATCGACAACCGCATCCAAAGCCGCAGCATTTAAATTCCGGGCGAATTGCTCTTGCAAAGGATTGGAGAGGGGAATTAACCGCAACTGCCGTCCATCTTGAATCAGGTCAAAATAAGCACCATCTTCAGGGGACTGTTTCAGTTCCAGGTAATCAAAACTATACACGTTCAAATAAAGGGCATGGTTGGCAATCAGGGTAGAACGGTGGGGGTTGGCGAAGACTTCGAGTACATAACCTTCCCCTTCGCTATAAATCTGGCCATCTTGTATGTGAAGGTAGCGGACACGTCCTAAATCAAACAGCAATCTTTTGATATCGCGTTTGTTGACGACAATCCCTGTATCGATGATGCAAGGAGCAACTACCCTGTTATTCAATTGATCGTGACTCATGGAGTAAAAGCCTCTGTTGTAGTATTTTCCCGTCTTGAACATCAGGGAGTTAGCTAGAATTCTTGGGAAGGGAAACGCGGATCTTGAGTTTAGTCATTTTAGATAGGGAGCTTGGGGATCGCTGCCGACAGAGGTTTTCCGGGGAAAAGAGCGGGCGACAGGAGGAATGCTCGATCCAAAAAACTAGGGTGTTACAGTCCAATTCTGGCACACGCTAATCGATTGACAACTGCATACCAGATGAAAAATTTTCTATCTTATGGTGCATGATAAATGGGTTCGCTCTACGATCGACTTTTTCCGGAATCAAGGCGCTGCCATCGCAGCCGCAGTCGCTTTTTATACTTGTTTGCCGGTACCGGTGTCTTGGACTTTGGAGTTTCGGGGCATTGCTCGCTTGGCACCGGCGATCGGGCTTTTGATAGGGGGGATGGTGGGACTGGCGGATGTTGGGTTGCAGTTGTTGGGAATGCCTGCTCTGACTCGATCGGCCTTGGTGGTAGTCTTGGGCATCGCCGTGACTGGCGGGCTGCACCTAGACGGGGCAATGGACGCGGCGGACGGGCTGGCTGTACCCGACCCGGTACGCAGGCTGGAAGTCATGCGGGACAGCGTTACAGGAGCCTTTGGGGCGATGGCTGCGATCGCGATCGTGCTGCTGAAAACTGCCGCTCTCTCGGACTTGAATAACTATCGGTGGCTGGCTTTGATGGGTGTCGCGGGTTGGGGGAGGTGGGCCCAACTGGTGGCGATCGCCCGCTATCCCTATCTGCGGGCCGAGGGTAAGGGAGCTTTTCACAAGGAATCAATTTATTCTCCTTTTGATTTTATACCGGGAGTGCTGTTGCTGCTTAGTTTGAGCGTGGTGCAAGTTGTCTTGGAGGGCGATCGGTGGCTGTTGGCGGTGGGGATGGCTTTGGGGGGAAGTGCGATCGGAATTTTTGCCGGAGCCTGGTTTAACCACCGTTTGGGGGGCCACACGGGCGATACTTACGGTGCCGTAGTCGAGTGGACGGAGGCTTTGTTGCTGTGTCTTTTGGCAGCATTGGAAGGTTAAATTGTTTCTGAGTTAACGGCACCATTCTGCATCATCCAAACGAAAAAGCTGAGGATTTGCTCGACTGGGGGCAAAGGATAGACGGATAAGTCGATCGTCACAGTTTGATTTTCGAGTTTGATAAATTGCCATTGAATGCCATTACTCACGCTCCCATAGATGATGGGGATGTTTTTTTCTTTGGCTTGATTAAAGCGTTGAGCGGCAACCATTTCGGCAATACACTGACCCAATCCGCTTTTGAGGTCGGTCTTTTTAGCTTCGACAATCACAACGGCGGGGGCTTCAATTTCTAGCACTTCGGACGATCGCGTCAGCAGAAAATCAAACACTCCATTCAGTCCGACAGCTTCGTCGATGGTGAAGTCTTCGCCGGAGAAAAGGCTAATTTGGCGATCGAGAATCCGCCTCACTTCCAGCAGTACGGGATAGATGATTCCTTCCGATCGCGCTTTTTCACTTCCCGATGTAGCGACGATGGGGAGGCTATCTTTGAGAGTACCGCTGAGAATGTCTGAGGGTGCGATCGGGTTTAGCGGCGGTATAAAGCGAGATCCTTCTTGGACTGTGAGATCGAAGGCTTGTTTCGCTTTGGCGATCGTAGTAAATTGACTGTATGGCATAATTTTTTCTAGTTGAGCATTATAGGTTTTGTTTCGCTATTAATTACTGTAAATGATATTAATCGCGGCTACAATTCTCCTCGAACGGTACGGTGTTGCAAGAGAAATAAGTTATCGAGTTGAGTGACGGATTATTGGTCGGGTTGTCCAGTTTTGTCGAGTACATTGCGAATCGAAACTCTACCCAACAAAAACTGGCCTTGCTGATTTACGGTATGAAGGGCTAAATATGCAAGTCATAGAAACCACTATCCACAAAGCTTCGGGATTTTTAACTGATTTTTTTCATACCCTGATTAAGCAACGCCGACCCGTTTAATATACAAAATTTGATTAAACTTAACTATTGTTTTTGAAGCTTTTACCTATTGTTCAAGCATTATTTTCAACCAATTTAACCAATAGTAGTGAGATTAGCGTGCGCCAAGACTTTGCAGGTGACGAGAAACCGGGTTTCTGCGACAAATTTCGGTTGAGTACGAAAAATACACTCAGAAACCGGGTTTCTGAGATTAGCGTGCGCTATAATTCCTGTCGTTGGGTGGCGATAAACCGGATTTTTTCACCTCATACCCCTGACTGTCATGGCATATTTTGGTGAAAAAATCCGGTGTTAAATGAAGGGAAAATGCAACGGCAAATTTTCCATTCATTCTCAATTTTTACGCTTTCGGCTCAACCCAAACAGTCATCCCCTCAACCCTCAAACCTTTGCCACGAGTGCCGCAATATTGACCGTTAGCAGTAACAGGAGTATCGCCCACATTCTGGATGTGAGCCGTATAAAATACGTCGTATTTATCAGCTTGCGGCCCTGTCAGGCGGGCGGCAAATCCCTCAATGCGCTTGGCTTTGCCCCGGAATCCAGCTAACTCTCCTTCCGAGATCCAAGCAGTGTCGCCCACTCCTTCAACGTGAGCCATGTACTGCAAATTTAAACCGGCGACGGGAGGCTCTATTTTAATTTGAAATCCTTCCACGCGGCGGCCTTGAGCTTTAGTACCCGCATATTCTTGATCGCTAAAAGTTCGATCGCCAATTCCTTGAATATGCGCCAACACTTTTAAACCCACAGGCGCCACAACTTGGGAACTCGCAGACGGCGCGATCCAAACTTTGATGCCCTCAATTCTCAAAGCTTTGCCGCGAGTGCCGCAATATTCGCCGTTGGAGGACACGTCGGTGTCGCTGATATTCTGAATGTGAGCGCTATAAAATACGTCGTACTTATCAGCTTGCGGCCCGCTCAACCGCACCGCAAATCCTTCAATTCGTTTCGCTTGACCCCGAAAACCCGCCAATTCTCCCTCGCTAAGCCAAGGAGTATCGCCAACACCTTCGACGTGAGCCATGTACTCGACATTTAAGCCGGGAATTGGCGGATCGATATTAATCGCAAATCCTTCGACGCGCAGCCCCCGCCCCTTAGAACCCGCGTATTCTTGAGCACCGAAAGTTCGATCGCCAATTCCCTGAATGTGCACCAAAACTTTGATTCCCAAACCGCCCTCTACAGGAGCTTGTTGAATATTCCGGGGTGCCCCAAAAACAATGTTCCCGGAACCGGTTGTCTGAAGAGACTTAGGTACTTCCACGCTGGGAACAATAATTACCTCGTGCATCGGGGCAGAAGGTGCGGGGGATTCCAAAATCTGGATCTGTGGCGCAACTGTTACTTGTTTCGGTGCCACATTTCCTGACGGGATGACAATCACTTCTGGCAAAGGTTCGGCGCTGATTTTTTGTTCTGGCGCTGCTTTAAATGCGGGTTCGACTTTTGCAGGTGTGGCTTTTACCATCTCAGCAATGGTTAATTTGCCTCTGGAAATAGCTACGGCTATTTGTTTGCCAAAAGCGGCGCTGACTGTTTCTTCGAGAATGACCCACTGTTCGTCATCTAATTTGTCTTGCTGTTCCACCAGGGCGAGCACTGCTGAAACTGGGTGTTTGCCGCTGACTAAGGATTCTGCGTCGGAATGCAGTTGAGTTGGGGTTGATTCGGAAATCGCGCGTTGCAGTTCGCGGGCTTTGGCATGAACTGATTGTAAGGGTGCGAAGTCGCTTTGTTCGCGGTGGGCGATCGCCAATACTCGATCGATCACTTTCAATGCTGCATCGCGAATTTCTGCTTTACCTTCAGAAGCTGCGGCAGTCTCGACTAAGTTTTTAATGTCTTTGAGGGAAGCAATTTCCCCCGGTGCGATCGCGGATTTGTTGAGTTCGAGAGCTTGTTTTTGGACTGCGGCAAAGTTGCGGCTGTAGGCTGCTACTTCTTGCAGCAAGCTGTCAGAGGGAGGCAGGCCAGAGTCTTGCAGTTGTTTTGCTGCTTGGGATAGGCGATCGGCCAAATTAGCATAAGTTTCCGATAGTCGGGCTATTTGTTGTAGCAAATCTTTATGAGCTAATTCCATATGGGTCTTGCAGTAAATATTTAACTTGCTGATTATAGACGTTGAGCGTCTTCTGAAGGTAGAAGGCAGTAGTCATCAGTGATTAGTCCCAGGGAAAAAGAAAAATGCTCCCCCTCTCCGACTCCTCCACTCGGACACTCTCCGACTCCCCCACCCAGACACCCGGACACTCTCCGACTCCCCACTCTCCGACTCATCCTCTGGCATCCCCCGCGTGATCTCCGTCACAACAGTGCAAATACTTAGTCACACTCTGCGACTCCGGCTGTCACGAGTGGCCCGTAACAATGTCACACCTATCGAGCAATAGCCGTCACTGCTGATTCTGTGAAAACAGTTGATACTTAGGCTTGAACCAATAAAATCCCGAAGTGTTATGGTACTAATTCGCGATCTCGCCCAGCAAGCTCTGGCTCTAGGCTATCTAACCATTGAAGCCGAAAATCAACTGCGGCGGATGTTAACTACCACTCAGTATGACTTGGAAGACTTAAATGCTTTTATGGCTTTGCAACTAGCAGCTATGTCCGGAGGAGTGAAACAAGAGTCTCGCGAGCTAAAAAAGTTTGAAATCTTTGGCGAGACGGCTTCCGAAACTTCTTGTTAGTAATTAGTTGGCTTTTGATTCGTTAAAATTTAGTAAGGGACATTTCTACCGTGCAGGTTCGTGAAGTTGTAAAACAAGCTATTGCCGCTGGATATCTGAGTTTGGAAGCGGAAAATGAAATGCAGAAGATTTTTTCCTCAGCCAAGTGTGATTTGGAAGATTTGAATGCTTTTATGAGCTTGCAGTTAGCTGCGATGGCGGGTCGGGTGAGGCAAGAGTCTTTGGAATTAATAAAAATGCCAAATTTTGCGGATAGAAATTAATTTTTCCTACAATTATCTGGCAAGTTAAGTATTAACTTTTATCCTCAAAAACCGCGGAAAAGCTATAATTATTTGGATGACTTATCTACTAATTAAATAAAAAAATATTGGTATTTTGGTTCAATGGGTGTTGAGCAAATTAAATAAAATTGAAATAAATATTAAAATGAATATTTAAGTGGAGAGTGAGGACTTGACTCGTCAAAGGTCAGGCTTGGATGACTAGACCTGTCAAGGTGTAGTCAAAGTGTTTGCTTCGTAACAGTTGAGCATTCTGCTTGAAAAGTTATGTATTGTTAATTCTCTATCAAAGGGAGAATATTTATCGATCGCCCCAAGCAGAGATTTCAAGCGTTTGAGCCACTTTTTAGGCATTGCATAATTGCAGGGTGATTTTGATTGTTTTTTGTGGAATGGGCTGTCGTAGCCCGAAGGGGTGTATTTTCACACCAGGGGGAACACCCCAAAATATATTAGGATCGCGAATTAAATAACTTACAATTTTAATTGTTATTGTGGGATGGGCGTCCCCCCCGTCTTTTTTGGACGGGGGGGACGCCCATCCCACAAACTTGTGGAAGTTATTTAATTCTCATTCCTTAGTGTCAACTTAAGCTTTTAGTCCGCTAGTCCTCCCGCTCACCCGGAAGTCCGCCAGGGAATGAATTCCCTGTCTCATAGCTAAAGTCCTCTCAAAGAGGACTGAAGAACTCATTAGTCCTCATAGCGAGGACTTGAGCTTTGAGGCTCTTGTTGAAACAAGAGCCGGAATGACGGTTTAACGTGTTTGTTGACACCAATGCCCACAATAATCATCCTCAAATTGTGTAAGACCCCTTTTTCACCATCGGGACAGGTATGCCTGGGATGAGGGCAAACAATTTATGATCAATGATTAACTGCACTTGGTATGAAACAGCTAATATTATTTCCCCTCCATCGACCGCAATAAAGTTAGTTCGTAGTGAGGAGTTTAACCCTCATAAAACTCGCTGGTACTTCCGTCGTCACTACAAACGTTGCAACGGCTATTTTACCAAATTTTATATACTCAATAAGACTATTTCCTACGACTCCGACGCTCTAACTCTTTAATTACTCTCAGAACAAACAACGACATTAAAGCGCCAATTAATGCCAGTTGCCACAACCCACATCCGGCAGCAGTTCCTAAAGCTGCTGACACCCAAATAGCGGCGGCAGATGTGAGTCCGTGAACTTCAACTTTACCTCTTTCCTGGTGATTTTGCCGCAGGATTTCTCCGCCTCCCAAAAACCCAATCCCGGCAGCAATGCCTTGAATTACCCGCGCTACAGCATCTCCTCCGTTTTCGTTTTTCCCCATTGCTAGCGGCATTAAAACAAACAGTGCACAACCCATGCTAACTAGCATATGAGTTCTCAATCCCGCTGGTTTGTTTCTGAGTTGGCGCTCCCATCCAATAATTCCGCCAACAAACATGGCTAGGCACAACCTTAACAGTATGCCTAGCCAATGATCGGGAGACCACAAGTTAGCGATCGACAATGTTTTACTGCAAATAATTAATCCGAAGATTCCAATATTAGCGGAGTACGATGTCCGATCGCAATCTCACTGCTAAATCTTGTTCCGGGCGAATCACAAGCACGTCAACACTGCGCCGCCCCAACAAGACTCCAGCTAAAGCGCCGATCCCAGCGCCTCCTAATACTTCTTCAGTCGCGATCGCTTTGTCGCCGGTAATGCCTGCGAGTGCGGCTGCGGCTGCTGCACCCAAGGCTGCACCTTGGGCTACTGAACCTGTGCCAGCACCTTTTTGGACTCTTTCGGTTCGGGTAATAATTCCTGAATTTCCGTCAATCCGATAGCGTTGGCGGCGGCTGATAATTAACTCTCTGGCAACAAATTGAGTACCACTTTGATTGCCTCTTCTGACAGGTTGCAGTGCCCCGACTATCTGGCTGCCTCTGGGGATTAATACTCTGCCTTGAGGTGTGCGGATGTCTTGCGCTACAGTTAAAGTTAAAGGTGCAGTTTCTTCGCGGGTGACAACTATTTTGTCTTTTTCATAGCTAACTGGAATTACACTGCCCGACGGAATTCGGATGCTATCAAATTGGGAAATTCGTTGTTGAGCTTCTGCGGGAGTAGCTACCACCAGCGGGGCGCTGGTTCCAACTGTAATGCCCAGTGCGAGGATTGCTGCTGTTGCTGAACGCCATTTTTGAGAAGTAATCATATAAATTGTCTCCTTGCTTCGGTTTTTGTTTACTTAGGAACGCACTACTGCTAAATTTGTTTCTTGTTTCGCATTCATCTGATGTTTTGATTATGGCAGGCTGGAATTCTACCAGTTGGGAAGATAAGGTTGATAATCCAGAAGTTGAAAATTTGGAAAAATTGAGAAAATCCGCAAGACAGGGGCGATCGGGAAGATAAGGAAGATAGTCAACAGTCAACAGTCAACATTCAACAATCAACAGTCAACAGTCAACAATTAATTGTTGAGAGCGTTTAAGGCTAATAATCCAGCACCGAAAGCTGGTTCGTATCGGGGCGAAATAACCTGAGCTGTTGGGGCGATCGCACTTATGGCTGCTTCAAACCGACCTCGGCAATTTGCCTCTCCACCCCACACACCTCCTACAATCACAATTTCAAATTCTTCTGTTTGGTTAAATAGCGCTGAAATGGCTATTTTGGTTGAATAGGTTAATTCTGCTACAGCATTATTGATAATGCAGTCAGCGACGCGATCGCCCTCTGCTGCGGCTCGATCAACAATCGGCGCTAAAGCTGCAATTTCTTTGACTCCCCAACCGCGCCCGTAAACAACTTCTACTAATTCTTCTAGGTTATTGAGGCCTAAATGCGTTTGAAGTTTTTCCGCAAGCGTGGTAAAATCTTCGCGTCCGTCATAGAACTTCAAAGCAGCTTGCAAACCCTGAAGGGCGATGTTATATCCGCTGCCTTCATCGCCTAAAATATATCCCCAACCGCCGACTCGTTTAGTTTTCCCTTGACGGTTTTGCCCGAAAACAATGGAACCGGTTCCTGAAATAACGGCGATACCCACTGGATGACCTGTACCGCCAGCAAGTGCGATCGCGCAGTCGCTGCAAATTACGATATTCCTGGGCAGGAACGATCGGGTTACTGGTAAAGTATTTGTCAACTGCAAGTTCTGCACTACAAATTGCACTATTTCACGATCTTTGGGACGCCCGACTCCTGCTAGTCCCAGACCAATTGCTTCTATGTTGAGATTGCTATTCGTCTCGATTTTAGCGGACAGAACTGCTCGTTCGATCGCCAATTGGATGGATTGTTTTGCTGTCTCAATTCCCAGGGTTTGATAATTTGACGGCCCTGCTTCACCCCGTCCTAAAACAAGGTGGTTGTCATCCATTAAAAGGCAGATAGTTTTAGTGCCGCCACCGTCGATGCCGAATACGTAGCTCATGAATAATTTAGAGAATAATAGAGCAACCCAGATTAACAGAGATATCTCTATTCTACGCTTTGTACAATCCGATTAAATCGACAGAGCAATGCTAATAATAATTAAACCTAATAATGCTAACCAAACCAGATGGCGCTGACACCAATTTTTGATTGATTGCATCCAGCCGCCGCTGATGTAACGGCTCGTCTGTGGTACAAGCGGCTCAGCTTGATTGTGATAAAGCGTGCATTCTTTTGCAAAGGGACGCTGCGGGTAGTTGCAAGTGTCGTCTGCGTGATAAATACAGGTAGTGCACAGAAATTCTTCGGGTTTTGATCTATAAAGAGGGATACCCGGATGACCGAAAGCTTTGAGGGGGATTTTGCAGTGTGGACAGGCGAGCGCTTGGGCGTCTACAGGTTGGTGACAGCGGGGGCAATCAGGCATAGACAGCAGGGTGATGGGGTAATGTGGTGGGTAGGCTCATTAGCGGGTTTTCCGAACGCCGAGAATGCGCGATCGCCTCGCCATCAGGCCGCTGGATGCTCCAAAATAGAAAGGTAGGTGTGCGCTGATGTAACTTTAAGTTTACAGATAGTTTCGCAGCGACAGCAGGCGACCTGAGCCGATCGGGTATGAAAGGGCAAACATTAGGAAAAATCTATGGATAACAATAGCAACTTACTCAAACAACTGGTAATGCTGGGCATTGGTACTACCTCCCTGGTGGCAGAGAAATTGCAGGAAGTCAGCGAGCAATGGGTCAAAGATGGCAAAATCAATCCTGAGCAAGCCAAAACCTTTGTCGATGACATGACGGAGCATATCAAGTCTGAACAGGGTAATTGGGAGACGCAGTTGCAGCGGCAACTACGGAATATGCTGCAAGATATGGGAGTCCCCCGACAGTCCGAAATGGATGAGTTGCGGGGAAGGCTTGATCGTTTGGAACGTCAGATGCGGGATTTAGAAAACCGTAACTGGCGCTGAGTTCGATCCTCTTCTGCAAGCTTCGCTAACGCCCGCGAGAAGTTCGCTGCTATCTTGTGATAAGATTGTCACCCGAAGGCAGAAGGCTAAAAAAAGGCACTTATGTAGAAGCCATTTATGTAGAATAACAAACATTTTGACTTCATACTTTGGCCTGGAAAATTATCTGGTACCTGCCGTTCTTTGGTGGAAAAGTTCAGATAAAATTTGGTAGTTCTTGTTGTACTAGATGTCTTAGATATCTGAGATATCGCGGTTAAAAGTATTAGGAGGATTAATTTTGCGAGGAGTTCTAGTCAGCTTGGGAGTAATGCTGGTTTGCTTTTTGTTTTTGATAGTCGCTCAAATGGGCGGTTCTGGGTCCCAAGCAGTTGCAGCCGAATTGAACAATCTTTTACCCGAGACTGCTATTGAGAAGTTGTCAGCGCAGTCTTTGAATGAAAATAGCTTGCTAGTAGCTGATGCTACTTTACCAGAGGTACCAGCTACTATCGCTGGCAATGACATGACTGATAATACTGAGAAAACTGTCACCACAGATTCCGGTCTGAAATATGTTGAATTAAAAGAGGGTAATGGGGCGACTCCAAAAACCGGGCAGAAGGTGGTGGTGCACTACACTGGAACTTTGGAGGATGGCACGAAGTTTGACAGTTCGCGCGATCGCAATTCTCCTTTTGAGTTCCAAATTGGCGTGGGTCAAGTAATTAAGGGTTGGGATGAAGGTGTCGGTACGATGAAAGTTGGAGACCGCCGCAAGTTGATTATTCCCCCTGAACTCGGTTACGGTGCTCGCGGTGCGGGCGGGGTGATTCCTCCTAATGCTACGCTGATTTTTGATGTGGAATTGTTGAGAATCGCTGGCTAGGTAGCTCAATCTAATTCAACGTATAACTTTTACGGTGTTTAGAAACCCGGTTTTTTTTAAGAAACCGGGTTTCTGTGTATGTTCTGGTTGATTTACGATCGCTTCGGAGATGCGAGATTGCGGAAGCAGGTAAATTGGGCGTCAAATAATAGTTTGATGATTCCTGTGGGCCCGTTTCTGTGTTTGGTAATAATTACTTCTGCAATTCCGCGATCGGGCGAATCAGGATTGTAATATTCATCGCGGTAGAGCATAATTACTAAATCCGCGTCTTGCTCTATTGATCCACTTTCTCTCAAATCAGACATCATCGGCCGCTTGTTTGTCCTCGCTTCCACACCCCGACTCAACTGAGATAAGGCAATAATTGGCACGTTGAGTTCGCGGGCTAAACCTTTAAGACTTCTGGTAATTCGAGATAGTTCTTGCACGCGGTTGTCGCTGGTACCTTCCATTAATTGCAGGTAATCTAGCAAGACTAATCCTAGGGTTCCGCCTTGTTCTGCTTGGAGGCGGCGGACTTTCGATCGTATTTCTGTGACGGTAATATTGGGAGTATCGTCAATAAATAGTGGCAGTTCTGATAAATTGCCAATGGCTGTACTGATTGGTTCCCATTCGTTTTGACTGATTCTACCCGATCGCAACCTGTTACTTTCTATTTTGGCTTCACTGGACAGGATACGCTGCACTAGCTGTTCTTTCGACATTTCTAAGCTGAAAACGGCAACCGGCAATTTTTGCTGTCCGGCGGCGATGTGGTGGGCGATGTTGGTACAAAAGGCTGTTTTGCCCATCGCCGGCCTAGCTGCAACGATGATTAAATCCGATCGCTGAAAGCCTCCTGTCATAGCATCTAAGTCATAGAAACCGCAGGGAATACCGGGAAGTGTCAGGCCTTCATTGCGATTTTCTAGGTCTTGAAATGTTTGGTTTAGCGTTTCGCCGATCGACACTAAATCCTGTTGTGGGCGTTCTTGAGTTATGCTGAAAATTTCTTGTTCGGCGCGGTCTAAGACTGTTTCTAGTGGTGTTGCCGTCTCGTAACCTAATTGTACTATGTTGTTGCCAGCTTCGATTAATTTCCGGCGCTGATATTTGTCTTCAACTAAAACTGCATATTGGTCGATGTTGACTGCGGAAACTGTGCGATCGACTAATTGTGCTAATTTAGTTAGTCCTCCTACTTGCTCTAACTGGTTGCGGTCGGTTAGGGAAGTTGTTACCGTCATTAAATCGGTAGGTTGACCCTGTAAAAATAGGCCTAATGCCGATCGATAAATGACTTGATGAGCGGTGATGGCAAAAAACTCCGGTCGCAGCAGTTCGGCAATTCGGGAAATAGCTTCGGGGTCAATTAAAATCCCGCCCAAAATTGCTTCTTCTGCCTCTATATTTGTCGGCATCAAATCGCTCATTAGTCAATAGTCCTCAGTCATTAGTCCGCAGTCATTAGTTATTAGTTGTCAGTGATTAGTCGTCAGTTTTGAATCCTTAGTTAGCAGTCCTCAGTCCTTAGTTAGCGGTACTCAGTTCTTAGCTAATGACTAATGACTAACAACTAATGACTGATGACTAATGGCTAACAACTAATAACTGATGACTGATGACTCTTAATTACATCGGAACAACTTGAATATCAACTTCGGCGGTAACTTCTGCGTGTAGTTTGATTTCAGCTTTGTATGTACCAGTTTGGCGAATTTCGGGCAGAGTGATGCCGCGCCGATCGACTTCTTGACTGGTAGAGTTGAAAATCAGTTCTGCTACTTCTTGGTTGGTAACAGTACCAAAAATCGCGTCTGCTTCGCCAACTTGCTTGGAGATGATGAAAGGCCCAGCCGATTGGAGGGCGGTTTTGCGGACTTCAGCTTGCTGCTTGAGCTCTAGCTGGCGCAGTCTTTCTTCTTCACGGCGCCGCTCTGCTTGCTTGAGAATGCCGGGAGTGGCTCTAAATCCCATTCCTTGGGGTACTAGGTAGTTGCGGGCATAGCCTGGGGCTACTTCTACTACGTCGCCAGCTTTGCCGAGTTTGCTGACATCTTTATTTAAAACTAATTGGACGCGCTTGGCCATGATCGTGGGTTGTGGGGTTTTAACTGCAACTTTTTATAATAGCGAAGTTTGAGGGGCGATCGCAAGGAAGTTCGGCAACGGATTTGGTAGCGGATGTAACGGATGTAACGGATTTAACGGATGGATGTTGAGATTCGAGGTTCGAGGGAAGAAACAGGGATAATATTTTTAACGGGCAAATTCAGTTGGAAATTACGCAAAACAGGGGTGCTGTAATGAGCAAAATCAACTACAGTACAATGTGTTATCGAGAACTCAGGGTTTATTTTCAAGGCGCTGGGCGACGATCGATCGCGCTACAGTAGTAACTAACTGGGTCGAATTGATCGGCTTGGCTAAGTGTTGATCAAATCCGGCTTGTAAAACTTGACGCTCGTTCCCTTCTCCAGCATAGGCGGTTAAGGCGATCGCCAACAACTGCCGATACTCAGGCGCAAGCTGAGTGCGGATGCGATTTATCAACATATACCCGTCCATCTGGGGCATTCCAATGTCGCTGACGAGCAAATCCGGTGCAGTTTGTTCTATCGACTCTAGCGCCTCAGCAGCAGATGACAGAGAAATCACCTCTGCACCCGCTTCCTCAAGCACAAAAGCGACAAAATCTCGCGAGTCGAGTTCATCATCTACCACCAAAATTCTCAATCCAGCTAGCGGCAAGGATGAGAGATCGGGACAAGCAGCCCCATGACGTTCTTCCTCCTCCTGCCTTCTAGAATCATCATTTAATAGCGGTAATCTCACCGTAAACGTCGCTCCTTGACCTTCTCCGGCGCTTTCTGCAAACACCGTTCCGCCGTGCAGTTCGATCAGTTGGCGGACGATCGCCAATCCCAATCCCAAGCCGCCAAATTTGCGAGTTGTTGCGCCGTCTTCTTGTCGGAAATGGTCAAAAACATAAGGCAAGAAATCGGGAATAATGCCTTTACCAGTATCTATGACTTGAATTTGAGCTTGGTGTTCGACTTGCTCTAATCGAACTTCTACTCGACCGCCTTCGGGCGTAAATTTCACAGCATTTGATAACAAATTCCACACAATTTGTTGCAAGCGACTTGTATCGCCCAGAACTTGCCCGACATCGGAATTTAAAATTGTTTGAATTTGAATTTTTTTAGCTTCGGCTGCTAATTGCACGGTTTCCACAGCAGATGGAATAATGGTTGCCAGATTCATCGGAGCAACATTCAATCTGAGTTTTCCTTGCAGAATCCGAGACACGTCAAGCAAGTCTTCGATTAATTGAGATTGCAGTCTGGCGTTGCGCTCAATTGTCTCAAAAGCCTTGGCACTTTGACTCGCGTTCAGCTTGCCGCCGACGAGCAGTTGCGACCAGCCTAAAATCGGATTCAGGGGCGATCGCAACTCGTGAGAAAGCACAGCCAGAAACTCGTCTTTAATGCGGTTAGCTCGCTCGGCTTCCGTGCGGGCAGTTTGTTCTAATTGGAGAACTATATCACGCTCGGTTTCCACTTGTTTGCGTTCTGTAATGTCGATTACAGAGCCGATATAACCCTCAAATTGTCCGCTTTCGGAAAATCTGGGAGCTGCAGCATCTATCGCCCAAGAATATCCGCCATCCTTGCGCCCGACGCGATATTCCACGCTGTACCGTTCCTGGCGTTCCTTGGCGGTCAAAAATGCCTTCTTTACCTGTTCTCGGTCTTCTGGATGCAGCGCGTTTATCCAACCCAATCCCAAACCTGTTTCCTCAGTTTGACCTGTGAATTCATACCAGGTTTCGCTCAAGAAAGTGCAATAGCCTGTGGAGTCTGTTACCCATACCATAAAAGGAGCGTTGTTAGCCATAGTGCGGAATCGTTCTTCGCTTTCTTGCAGCGCTGCTTCTGCTTGTTTGCGTTCTGTGATATCCCGACAGACAATCACTCCGCCTTGGATTTCGTTGCTAGTATCAACTACTGGATAACCGCTGATACTGATCCAGCGATCTTCGGAATCTTCGCGGCGGACAAATACCTCTACATCATTGACATATTCACCTTTGATTGCTCGGACTAGAGGTAGTTCAGCGGCGGGGAAGAGGGTTTTTTTATCTGCCAAAAATAGTCCGTAAGTGCTCGACCATTCCTCACAAGATTTTTCATTCGATAGCTGACCGAATACCCCCACTGCGGCTTGGTTAAACAACACAAACTCCCCTTGTTGATTTGCCAAAATTAAACCATCGCCAATGCTGTCAATGATGACTTGCAGTAACTTAGTTTGTTCTTGCATGGCGACTTCTGCTCGTTTGCGATTTGTGATTTCGCTAGAGATGCCAATCAGGCCGATGACTTCTCCCGCTTGATTGCGGTATGGAGCTTTCATTACCAGAAATGTCCGAATGCCATCGTGAGATTCTTCGAGGACTTCTGTTTGTCCAGACTCCATAATGCGCCGATCGTTTTCCGTGACTGTGACTGCAAGTTCTGTTACTGGGTATAAATCGATATCGCGACCACCAATTACTTCAGAAGCAGATTTGCCCATTATTTCCAGCGTGGCTGGATTTGCATAAATAATCTGTCCTTCTCGATTTTTGACAAAAATTGGCGTGGGCGCTGACTCGTTAATTACGTTCAAAATCGCATTCTTTTGGCGCAGTTCTTCTTCAGTGCGTTTGCGATCGCTAATATCGCTCCAATAAACGGTAAGTCCTTCGGCCGCAGGATAGGCGCTCACTTCTATATAGATCTGGAGCGAAGGCGAGAACTCTTCAAACTTGACAGAAACTTGTTCGGAAACAACTCGATGAAATTCTTGATATGCCCTTGAATTGGATTCTTTCTCGGCAGGGAATACCTCCCAGATCGATCGACCTAGTAAGTCGTTTCTCGATCGAGAAAGCAGTTTTTCTGCTGTGGCATTAACGTAGGTATAGCGCCATTGTGCATCGATCGCCATAAAGGCATCGGTAATACTTTCTAGAATATTGCTGACTTGCTGGGAGGCCACTTGCACCGCGAGTTCAGCGTTTTTGCGCTCGGTGATGATTTCGGAAAAAATCATGATACCGCCAATCTCATTGGTGTTGGTTCGCCAAGGGTGAATTTCCCAGCGCACCCAGTCGATTAAGGCATCAGGGCGGGGAAACCGATCTTCTTGGCAGATTTCAACTGCTCCCGCCAGACAGCGCTGGTGGACTTGTCTCCAATGATCGGGCAAATTGGGAAAGATGTCGTAGTGCGATCGGCCCACAATGTTTTGAGTGCCGAGCCCGTAACTTGACAGCCAGCGGTCGCTCACCAGCATATACCGCATCTGGCGGTCAAACATCGCCACCCCCGCAGGCGAATGTTTGACGAACAGCCGCAGTTGCTCTTCCTGTTGCCGCAGGAGATTTTCGGATTGTTTGCGATCAGTGATTTCTTGGAAAAGTATGGCGACTTGTCGGCTCTGCGGCTCAGGAGTGCGGAACGCCAAAACGTCGAACCAGCGGTTCATGACTTCCGAGCCGTGCTCGAAGCGCAAGGGTTCCCCCGTCAGGGCGACTTTGCCGTACATCTCAAACCAATAATCTTCGATATCTGGAACGAGCTGGCGCGCCGTTTTACCCGCAGCTTGTTCAAGTCCGGTTTGTTTCAAGAAAGCCGGATTGACTTCCAAAAAGCGGTAATCGATCGGCTTTTCGTTTTTGTCAAACAGCATTTCGATGATGCAAAAGCCTTCGTCTAGGCACTCAAACAAAGTGCGATAGCGTTCCTCAGAGTGGCGCAAAGCAGCAAGAGCTTGTTTGCGATCGCTAATATCCATAAAGGCTGCCACACAGCCACGAACGGCACCCTGCTCGTCAAATAACGGCACCGCATTCACCAACCAATCAAAGGCCACCCCGTCCTCGCGCACCATTTGAATTTCCACATCTCGCACTTCGACGCCCGAAGCCACGGCTAGTTGCATGGGCAGTTGTTCTCCCGGAATTTCTTCTCCGTTGCGGAATCGTCTAAACGGAAGGGCTGCGGCTTGCTCTCCGGTTCCAGAAACATTGGTATCGGGTGGCACTATCAACATCGACTGGGCAAATCGGTTAGCGCGAATTACTTTACACTGTGGGTCGTCTGCGATCGTAATACCGACGGGTACAGCATCAAGTATCGATTCGAGTTCATTGACTCGTCGCTCTAATTCTTGGTTGAGCCGTTCAATTTCTTTTTTGGTAGCTTTGCGATCGGTAATTTCATGCACCGTCACATTCACTCCCAGGACGCGATCGTCCTCGGCTTTCAGGGGATAGAGACTCAATAGCCAATCCTGTTCGACTCCCGGCTGTGCTGAGTTCGTCCTGCGAATTTCGAGCTGTTTGAGTGGAACTTTAGTTTCAATAACTTTTCGGTAAAGTGGCTCTAAATCATCTGCCATTTCTGGCAAGATTTCGCGCAATGTTTTGCCGATGTGGGCGGCGGCTGGAACTCCGTTAATTTCTGCTAGCCAATCGTTGATGCGGACAAAGCGCAACTCAGTATCGAGGAAGCAAAGTCCGATCGGCGCACTAGCATAAATCGCCTCGATTTCTGCTAGTTGTTGGTGTGCCGTTTGCGCTTGTTGAATAAAAACAGCCCGATCCGCCTTCTGCTGAGTCACATCTTGAAAATAAACGGCAAGCCCCGATGGTATCGGATAGGCTCGTACCGCATACCAAGCATTGAGTGGCGGATAAAAAGATTCAAAACTAACCGTAACTTGGAAGGTGGCGGCGTGGCGATATTCCTGTTCAAACAAACTGCCCACAGATTCTGGAAACTCTTCCCAAATGCTGTTGCCAATCACCTCTTGCGGGAGTCGATTCAGCCACCGCGCCGCTTGCAAATTGAGGTAGGTAAATCGCCAGTCTCGATCCAAAGCAAAGAACCCATTTGAAATACTTTCGAGGGTGTCTGAGATTTGGGGCGCGGGCGCGTTACAGACTGGTTCGGGCTGAGGTTGAGCGATCTCCGTGAAGGTTGTAACTACCGCGTAGGGAGTCGATCGATCTCCCTGAAATAAAGGTTGAGAATTGAGCGTCAACCAAATCAATTCTCCCTGTGGCCGATAAAAGCCCATGATGACATTTGAGCATGGTTGCCCGGTTTGTAGCGCCACCATCGCCGGATGTGTTTCACCAGGAAAATCCGAGCCATCTTCACGCAGAGTCTGCCAGCGACTGTTGATTGAAGTGCATAACAGCATCTGTTCTGCTGTCATCCCCAACAGCTCTTGGGCGTGAGAATTGCACCCCTGAATGCTACCATCTGCCAATTGCAGAACCATCCCGACATCAGTTGGCAAAGGCGCGACTGGGTAGAACGCTTTGTTAGAATCCGTTGAAACAAAGGGGTCGATTTTTGCTTGGGGTTCAGTATTGCGTGGGTTTTGCATCGGTTTCTAACAACGCTCATTTTACTTTGGGCAAAGCAAATCGCGCTCAATAATAGGGAAATAACCAGAGGAACTTTTGACTTGAGCAGGGTGACACTTCAAACCTAAGATGGATGTCGATCGTTCTGCGGTAATATCGATATCTAGACAATTTATTTTATCGTAGAGTCCCACGTCTGAACCAGTTGCGGGATTCAGCACAGGCGACGGGGAATTTTCTGGCTGTTTCAAATGCGAGGTCAGTCCCTCTCATTATTTTTCGGGTTGCTGCATATTACCCATGGCTGTTACTCGTTTTCGGGTGCGAACAGATGGCACTTGCACACAGATAAATAAGTAGATGAAGCTTGAAAATACGTCACCCCTCTCTCGCTGCGAGTGAAACGAAGCAATTGCTCTTGTTCTGCCCGCCTTACATTCTGTTACATAGTAAACTTTATTTGCGCCTACCTACTTAGAAACCCCGTTTCTTGGTGTAAATCTAACCGGAAATTTAGGCAAGATAATGTTCGTCTCAACGGTAAACGGGCGATCGCATTTACCTCAATACAGGGTCGCCTGCTTCCTCCAGTCCCAACGTTTGTGTCACGTTTGCCGTTCATCTCACAAACTTAATCCTATGCACATATTCACAGCCGCCGATCGCACCTATATTCTGGGGTTAGCAGCACTTCTCAAGTCTCTAGATCTAAATGTTAGCGAATCTGGGGAGGAGCAGGTCAAAATTACCGTTGTATCTACCAGGATATATTCACCGCAAAAGGAACAGTTACAGAATTGCTGCAAATACCAGATTGAATGGCAAGAATTGCAATCTAATTACGACCAACTTCTTTCGGTATCTGGTTCTAAACTGCCTTACGTTAAATTGGAGCCGCGAAAATATACTAAAGAAACAGAAAGGCTGATTTGGCTCGACAGCGATACGATCGTTATGGGCAGCTTAAAGCCGCTGTGGAACCTAGATTTTGAAACTCTGCCGATAGCAGCCGCAGCCAACACCTGGGGAAATCCCAACAATTATCAAGCTCGAAACCCTTATTTCAATAGTGGTGTTTTAGTTTACAACATGAAGCTTTGGGAGGAAGAGCAACTGTCGGAAAAGTTGCTCCAAAATGCTAGAACCCACGTTTGGGGCGATCGCGATCAAGGTGCATTAAATTCAGTTTTAGTTGGAAGGTGGAAGCAACTAGACCAAATATGGAACAACCACAAGACTGATGATATGTCAAGTAAAGTGATGCACTTTATGTCAAGACCGAAACCGTGGGAAAGCTCCGCCCCCAATCAATTATGGCTTGATATGTTGTCTCAGACACCGTTTAAGGACGAACTGGAAAAAATTCCAAATAAGTTGAAGGGGCTATCGAGCTTTCACGTAAAATACACAAGACTTGACAGGTGGTTGAGCGAACCGATACTCAAGTTTAAGAGCTACCTGAAAAAACAAAAACGTTAAGGTCAATCGATTTTAGATTTTAGATTTTAGATTAAAGAATTGAAGCATTGACCCCACGGATGAATCCGGGGGCTTGTATCCTGGATGCTTTGGGTCAAAATTGGTCTTTCATGCCGCGCAATCGAGCGAAGGTTTGCACTGGATCGGAGGTGTTGGCGGCTGATTGGATGTTGGGAAAATCCCAGCGCAAAAATGGGTTTGTCCTTTTTTCGAGGCCGATCGATGATGGTATTGTAGGTTGCGATCGACTGCGCGCTTCCTTAACTTCGGCGAAGCGCTGCTGTAAATCGGGATTGTCGCCATCCACACTCAAGGCAAATTGCAGGTTGTTCAGCGTGTATTCGTGGGCGCACCAGACTCTCGTACGATCAGGCAAATTTCGCAGTTGCCCCAGAGAAGCTAACATTTGGGCGGGAGTGCCTTCTTTGAGCCGGCCGCAGCCTCCAGCAAATAAGGTGTCACCGCAAAACAACTCGCCGGTTTCGCTGGGATTGCTGGGGGGGAAATAGTAGGCGATGTGAGCTTTTGTGTGGCCGGGTAGGAAGAAGACTTCGGCGGTTCTGTTGGCGAAAGAAACTCGATCGCCCGCTTGTAAAAACACTTGCTGTCCGGGTATTCTGCCTCGGTCTTCTGCGCCACCGTAAACTTTAATATGGGGAAAGCGATCAATCAGTTCCTGATTGCCGCCTATGTGGTCGCGGTGGTGGTGGGTATTGAAAATTGCGGTTAATTCGGCTCCGAGTGCTTGGAGTTGCTCTAATACTGGCTGCGATCGTGCTGGATCGACGACGGCTGCTGTGTGGCGATCGGGGTCGTGCAGCAAGAAAATGTAATTGTCGGACAGTACCGGAAGCCGATAAACCTGCATAGAAAAGTGCCTCTCTAGGAAAAATATTATATAATTAAATTAGTTCTGAACCCTATCCGAAGGCTGACTGCAGATTTATTAAGTCCGCGTATCTATCTTGGGAAGTAAAACTCTGATACGTTATTTCTGCTGTTGAGCAAAGTGATTTAAGGTCGGGTACGCACCATTTTTGGGTCAATAAGTGCAATCGGCTTTAATTATTTTAGCATACAAGCGATCGAATAAATGCGAACATCTCACAACAAATCGAACTTAACAATTTCTCAAAAAGTCGATCGGATTGTAGCCTCTGGCAAGATCAGTCGCAGGGAACACTTAGTTTTGACTTCGGCTATCCTATCAGATGATAAAATTTCAGAAGAGGATCGACATCAGATTAATCGGATATTTGATTATATCCAAATTGGTCGCCTCAAGTTTATCGATTGAACAGAAAGACTTGCTCCCTCAGCATCGGTCTGGAGTTTAAAAAGCGTTTTTTAGGAGTGCGATCGTCCCGTCGGGCACAGCAAAGCCTAGATATTTAGCTTGAATTCTCCGGCTTACGCGGAGTGTGAAAGCCTCAGATGTGGAAGTCTCAAATTAACAAGGCTCTTGGCAATCCCAGCTACAAAAACAGGCAGAAGAAAATGAGTGCAGACAAACAAACTATTTTGGTGACGGGTGGAGCTGGATATATTGGCTCTCACGCTGTATTAGCGCTGAAAAACGCCGGTTACGGTGTGGTGATTTTGGATAATTTAGTTTACGGTCACAGAGATATAGTAGATCGGGCTTTGCAGGTGGAGTTAGTAGTTGGCGACACGAACGATCGCACTCTTCTAGACAACTTGTTTGCTACGCACAAGATTGATGCTGTAATGCACTTTTCTGCTTACGCTTACGTGGGCGAATCTGTTACCGATCCCGCTAAATATTATCGTAACAATGTCATCGGCACTATTACCCTTTTGGAAGCAATGATCGCTGCTGGGGTGAAGAAATTTGTGTTTTCTTCTACTTGCGCGACTTACGGTGTACCGCACAAAATTCCGCTCACAGAAGACCACCCACAAAATCCGATCAATCCCTACGGTGCTACTAAGTTAATGGTAGAACGGATTTTGTCGGATTTTGACGCTGCGTATGATTTCAAGTCTGTTTGTTTTCGCTATTTTAACGCGGCTGGGGCCGATCCGAACGGGTTGTTAGGAGAGGATCACAATCCAGAAACTCACCTGATCCCACTGGTGTTGTTCGCAGCTTTGGGTAAACGAGATTCAATCTCGATTTTTGGCACGGATTACGAGACTCCTGACGGTACTTGCATTCGGGATTACATTCACGTTAACGATTTGGCATCGGCTCACATTTTGGGATTAGAATATTTGTTAAATGGTGGCAAATCTGATTTCTTTAATTTGGGCAATGGCGGCGGCTTTTCGGTGAAAGAGGTGATAGAAACGGCTCGCCAAGTGACTGGAAAAGAGATTAAGGCTGTTGAGTGCGATCGGCGTCCGGGCGACCCGCCTGCTTTGGTTGGCAGCAGCAAAAAGGCGATCGAAACCTTGGGCTGGTCTCCAGAATATCCAGACATCAAGAATATTATATCCCATGCTTGGCAGTGGCATCAAAAGCGTCACAGTTAGCATTAACTCAAATAAAACAAGTGCAAAAATAGAGTCTTAAATAATGTTAAACAGTCACAAAGATTTTTGTTTTTGCACCTTAGCTTTTGGGAAAAAGTATCGCGAATTAGCCAAACAACTAGCAGCAGACTTAGAAACTCATTCTCTAGGGACGATGCTAGTTGTTTGTACTGACAACCCAAATGACTTTCAGGATTTGACGAATGTTTTCGCCTTTAAAAAAAGTCGCGAAGGTGTAGATTATTGTTATAATGATAAACGATTTGCACTAAAAAAAGCCTTAGAATTATGCCGAGTGACAATTTTTGTGGATGCAGATACAAGAATCATAGGAAAAGTGCCGGAGAGAGAATGGATGCCAGGAATTACTTGTAAAGGGTTTATTCCCATTCTAGAACATCCACCAAATCAATCCTTGCCGGGAAGAAAAGAGGCAATTCACAAATTAGCAAAAAAGCTAGAAATTCCATTGAAAAATGTAAGTTTTGTTCCAGAAAATTTGTTCGTAATTGCGAGAGACAATGGGAAAGAAATTCAGTTTATTCAAGAATGGGGAAAGATTGGAAGATTTTTTGAAGTGCAAAAAGTCAAAACAAAAGACGGTAATCCCATTGGGTTAGCAACTGCTAAAGTTGGGTGGAATATTCGTAATGACGGGTGGCAGGAACTCGCTCAAATTAGGGAGCATTCTTTGGCTCATTGGGACTGGCAAAAAAATCAAGTAAGAACCTTTTGGGATAAGGTTTGGGATAAATTGCAGTTTGAGCATTGGCAATATCTCTATCGGTTATTAAAAACACAGTTAATTGCCTTATTAAATTTCGATTTTTACTATCGTTAGAGAAAAGATATGGATAGAGGATTTATCACCATTTTAATTGGATTGTAATCATTTCAATACTGCATACATTTTCTAGCTTCAGTCAGGAAGTTTCACCGCGAACCAATTATTATTTTAATAGATAGAGTCCCTCGATTTTTATATCCCTTACTTTTGGTGTTGGGAAATGTGAGATTGCAGGCCGCACCGAAACACGAAAATCCTGTTTTAGCATCGCCACAAGCTAAGCTGGCTTTGTATCAACAATCTCCTTTTGAGAAAACTATTTATCTGGACTGCGATATTTGTTTGCTATCGCCAATATATGAAGTTTTTGACTATCTTGATGAAGTAGATTTGCTGATAACAGAAGACGGGCCGCCTGCGATTGCTAAAGCGGCAAATTTATTAAGAGTTAAGCAGGATATTCTGTCAACTTTGCAGTCTGTCGGGTTGCCGCTAAATGAAAATAGGATTCAATACAATGGCGGATTTATCGCTTTTACGAAAAGCAGTAACACTCAGGAATTGTTTATCAACTTTAAGAAATATTTCGAGATGGTAGTGGCGCATCAAAATGTGCTACTCTTGAAAGATTCAGGGCGTTTTTGCGGCTGCTGTTGAATCAGTGAAACCGAAAATGACAACTTTGTCCCCCGTTTACAACTACTTGGATAAGTGGAAAGATGTTTATACGATCGACAAACCGATTAAAGTAATGCACTGCACTTATCCTTACCGCCCTCAGTACGCGAAGAACGTGACGCGATCGCTCTTTACTAGAATAGTCGATCGCACGGCTACAATATTTTTACCAAATCAACTTAACAATCCCTTTGCGCGACTTACGGTGTACCTGAGAAAATTCCGCTCACAGAAGACAACCCGCAAAACCCAATCAATCCCTACGGTGCTACTAAGTTAATGGTAGAACGGATTTTGTCGGATTTTGACGCTGCGTACGATTTCAAGTCTGTTTGTTTCCGCTATTTTAACGCGGCTGGGGCTGACCCTAACTGGTTGTTAGGAGAGGATCACAATCCAGAAACTCACCTGATCCCACTGGTGTTGTTCGCAGCTTTGGGTAAACGAGATTCAATCGCGATTTTTGGCACGGATTACGATACTCATGACGGTACTTGCATTCGGGATTACATTCACGTTAACGATTTGGCATCGGCTCACATTTTGGGATTAGAATATTTGCTCAATGGTGGCAAATCTGATTTCTTTAATTTGGGCAATGGCGGCGGCTTTTCGGTGAAAGAGGTGATAGAAACGGCTCGCCAAGTGACTGGAAAAGAGATTAAGGCTGTTGAGTGCGCTCGGCGTCCGGGCGACCCGCCTGCTTTGGTTGGCAGCAGCAAAAAGGCGATCGACACCTTGGGCTGGTCTCCAGAATATCCAGACATCAAGGATATTATCTCCCATGCTTGGCAGTGGCATCAAAAGTGTCACCACTCTTAGTATGTAGCGTGCTTATAGCGCACCTTACCATTACAGCAAAATTTGATTGAATTCTTGTGGAGAGTAGGGGTTGGGCGTCCCGCCCGCCCCAAAAATACAATATGCTAATAATATCTGCTAAATCGGGACAACTCGGCAACCGACTGCTGCTTTTTGCTAATTTCATTGCTTGGGCGAGCGAGCATAATTTGACTGTTCTCAATCCGGCTTTTGAGGAATATGCAGAATTCTTTGTGGGAACCGCAGGGGATTTTTTGTGTTCTTATCCTCCTCCATATTTTACCGTAGGAGGTAACAAGTTGGTCAGAAGCAAATATTATAATTTTATTAAATATTTAAGCAAGCAAAAATTATTAAAAACGCAAGAAATAACCCGAAAAAAACCTTTTAGTTGGCTTACATATCAGGATATCGCACAAATCAAGAACGGTTCAATTGTTTGTTTTCAAGGCTGGCTATTTCGAGATGGCTGGTTTGTAGAAGATCTCCCCTATTTACACAAGTACGCCGACCAGATTAGAGCCTACTTTGCACCATTAGAGCGATATAGAATCAATGTAGATCGTTTGATATTGAATTTAAAAGATAACTCTGATATGCTAGTCGGAATTCACATCCGTCAAGGGGATTATGCTCAGCATCAAAAGGGGAGATACTTTTACACTACTCAGCAATATTTAGAAGTCATGAATTCTGTGGTAAGGCTATTTGAGGGCAAAAAAATCAAGTTTTTGATTTGTTCTAATATTCCACAAAATCCTAGTTTATTTGATAATTTTAACTGTGGATTTGGCAGCGGTCATTTAATTGAAGATATGTATGCTTTCGCTGAGTGCGACTATGTTGTCGGGCCGCCTAGCAGTTATACTATGTGGGCTTCTTTTTATGGAGATCAACCTCTTTATATGATCCGCGATGTCAATAAAACAATTAACCTGAAAGATTTTGTACATTTTTATGAATGGCAAGGAATTTTTCACGAACGAGATGACTGGAGTGAGAGCTTTTGGGAGTGGACACACGCTCGGTAAATAAGTAAATCAATAAGTAAATTAATGAATTCAAATAAATTAGCAGTCAAGGGATTTATTACTATATTAACTGGTCTTTACTCTTTCCAGGATTGCGTTCATTTTCTGGCGTCTGTCAGGAAGTTTCACCGGGAACCAATTATTATTTTAATAGATAGAGTTCCTCTAATTTTATATCCTTTACTTCAGGTGTTCGGAAATGTCATATTGAAACCTGCACCCTCTAATGAAAATCCTGTTTTAGCATCGCGACAAGCTAAGCTGGCTTTGTACGGGGAATCTTTGTTTGAGAAAACTATTTATATGGACTGCGATATTTGTTTGCTGTCGCCAATAGATGAGGTTTTTGATTTTCTTGATGGGGTAGATTTGTTGGTGACGGAAGATGTGCAGCCTGCGATTGCTAAAGCGGCAAATTTATTAAGAGTTAAGCAGGATATTCTGTCAACTTTGCAGTCTGTTGGGTTGCCGCTAAATGCAAATAGCATTCAATACAATGGCGGATTTATCGCTTTTACGAAAAGCAGTAAAACTCAGGAATTGTTTATCAACTTTAAGAAATATTTCGAGATGGTAGTGGCGCATCAAAATGTGCTACTCTTGAAAGACCAGGGCGCTTTTGCGGCTGCTGTTGAATCGGTGAAACCGAAAATGACAACTTTGTCCCCCGTTTACAACTACTTGGATAAGTGGAAAGATGTTTATACGATCGACAAACCGATTAAAGTAATGCACTGCACTTATCCTTACCGCCCTCAGTACGCCAAGAACGTGACGCGATCGCTCTTTACTAGAATAGTCGATCGCACGGCTACAATATTTTTACCAAATCAACTTAACAATCCCTGGCGTTTAAAATAATTAAAGTTTGTTGGCAAACTGCATCAAAAACAACAAAATTCAGCCCAAAATAAAAAAAAATTAGCCTCAACATACCCGAAAATTTACCTAGAAGAATTATTGCTGGCTGGAATAACAGTCTTGGGTGCATCACTGGTTTGTTTTTACCAAAAGACGCGTTGCTGCCCTTTGCCCTGGTTAAAAACCCGGTTGCTTTGGTCGGGAGTGCGTGAGTCCGCATCGCCTTGACAAAAGCTCGGTTAAGCAGGAAAATTAAAAAAATGTTTTAAACAAAATACTCAGTGAAAGTTTCATTAGTAGTGAGCGATTTGTCAGGAGGAGGTGCAATTCGTGCTTTTTTATTAGCTCAAGTCTTGATAGAGCTTAAATGTGATGTAGAAGTTGTTGGATTTCAGTTTGGCAAGGAATTGTACGCTACTCCTCCCAGAGACATCCCGGTATGTGCGATACCGGGTAAAAATTATCCGGGGTTTTTGATGGATGCTCAAAAACTTTGGAAAAAAATAGATGGGGATATTATTTATGCAGTCAAACCTAAACCTACAAGCTTTGGGTTATCACTGCTAAAAAAACTGGCGAATCGCCACTTTATAATTTTAGATATAGACGACTGGGAACTGAGCTGGTACGGCGGAGATGAATGGAAATACCGTCCCTCTTTTAAACAACTTTATCGAGATATTTTTAAACACAACGGTCAATTGAGAGAACCAGATAATCCGCTCTATCTCAAGTGGATGGAAAGTCTAATTCACCGTGCTGATGCAGTCACCATTGATACTGAGTTTTTAAAAGAGCGTTTTGGTGGTGTATATTTGCCTAATGGTAAGGATACTGCAATGTTCGACCCTGCTAAATACAATCCTGAATTGAGCAGACAGCGTTACGGCTTGTCCGGGTATAGAGTTCTGATGTTTCCGGGGGCACCGCGACCTCATAAAGGCGTGGAGGATGTTTTGATGGCCCTCGAACTGTTAAATGATCCCGATTTAAAATTAGCGATCGTCGGCGGCAGTCCTTATGATGATTATGATGATAAACTTGTGAAACAATGGGGGCGTTGGATTATTAAACTGCCAAGGTTTCCAGTGGAGACGATGCCGTCCGTTGTAGCGGCGGCTCATGTTGTCGTTGTTCCTCAGCGAGAAACTCTCGCAGCCGTGGCTCAGTTTCCGCTCAAGCTGACAGATGGTATGGCAATGGCTAAGCCTGTTTTGTCTACGCGAGTGGGGGATATTCCAGCAATTTTAGGGGGAACGGGTTATTTAGTCGATCCGAGTTCTCCCGCTCAAATTTCACAAAAAATTCAATGGATATTTCAAAATTTGACAGCGGCTAATTTACAAGGAATGAAAGCTCGGGAAAGATGTGTGAAAAAATATAGTATTCAAGCAATGAAACCGATACTTTCAGAGATAATCGCAGGTATGTAAATGTTATTTTAAAACTACTCAATGGAGGAAGAAAAGCTGGCTGTTATTAAAGAATATTTTGAGATGCCGTACTGTTTAGCTGGGAATGCTTCATGTCTGCCAATAAGCTACTCCTAAAATTTGCCAGACGATATCCCGGCAGGATTTTCTTAACTGTGATGCTGGGCTTTTCTGGCGCTTTATTCAACGGTATCAGCACTACTCTGATTGTACCAGTGCTTTTAAGTTTTTTAGAGGAAACTATCGAGCTGCGTGGTGCTCCACCTCTAATTAAAACTTTGATGTATCCCTTTGAGGGAATGCCCGGAAATCAGCGTTTAATGTTGATGACCGGGGCGATTGTGCTGGCAATTTTTTTAAAAAATGTTGCGAGTTATATCAATACTTTAGTAGCTACTTCTCTGACGCGATCTCTGACTTTTGATTTGCGAGAAGCAGGTTTGCGTTTGTTGTTAGAAGTAGATTTAGATTTTTACTCTAAAACTAAAGTCGGGGATTTAATTAATAGATTGGGCGGAGAGATTGGTCGGACTGCTAGTGCAGTTGGTACGGCCATCGGAATGTTTACTACCTCAATCACGGTTTTGGTTTTTGTGGGTTTGCTACTTTCTATCTCGTGGAAACTGACGGTGACAGCTACAGTTTTGCTGTCGTTAGTTGCTTGGACAAATCAATATATTATTAACCGTTCCAAGCATTTTGGCCACCTGCTTTCTGAAATGTCGAAAGATTATTCGGTTAGGGTACTGGAAACGATTAGTGGGATTCGGCTGGTCAAGTCAACGGGGAACGAGGAAAGAGAGTATCAGCGGATCAAGCATTTAATTCAAAGGCGAGAACAAGCGGATTTTCAGGCTCAGGTAAATTATGCCGCGATCGCCCCAATTAACGAAGTTGTTAATTTGATAGTTATAATTTTGATTGTATTTATAGGTCGCACAATATTTGCGAATGAGATAGAGTCTATTGCTACAATTTTATTAACCTATTTATTGGTACTGTTTCGATTAATCCCTTTGATTTCACAGTTGAATAGCGGCCGCAGTCAATTTGCTAATACGTCGGCTAGTGTAGAGGTGGTTAATGATTTTTTGAGCTGCGAGGACAAGCCATTTATGCTGAACGGTTCTGTGCCTTACACTCATTTGCGATCGGGAATTCATTTTAATAAAATATCTTTTAGTTATCCTAACCACAAAAATTTAGTTTTGCAAGGAATTGATTTATTTCTACCTCATGGCACTACTTTGGCTTTGGTAGGAACTTCGGGTTCTGGTAAGTCAACTTTGGCAGACTTACTGCCGAGATTTTACGATCCTACTGAAGGTAATATCTCGATCGATGGCAGGGATTTGCGCGAATTTGACTTGAAAAGTCTGAGACAAGCGATGGGTATTGTTAGCCAAGATACGTTTTTGTTTAATGCTTCAGTGCGCGAAAATATTGCTTATGCTAGACCCCAAGCGACTGAGGAAGAAATTGTGGAAGCGGCGAAGGGGGCGAATGCTTATGAGTTTATCCAACTGTTGCCGGAGGGGTTGGATACTCAAATTGGCGATCGGGGGGTGATATTATCGGGAGGGCAGCGTCAGAGAATTTCAATTGCTAGAGCCCTACTGCAAAACCCGGAAATCTTAATTTTAGATGAGGCAACGAGTTCGCTGGATACGGTTTCGGAAAGGTACGTGCAAGCGGCGATTGAGAAATTGAGTTGCGATCGCACAACGTTGGTAATCGCCCACCGCCTCTCCACAGTCCAAAAAGCCAACAAAATCGCCGTGATCGATCGCGGACAAGTAGTAGAAATGGGTTCCCACGAAGAATTGCTAGCAAAAGGAGGTTACTACACTCGCTTGTATTCAGTGCAATTTGCCGAAGAAACCGCTCGCGATGAAGCTCTCATTCGAGGTTCTTACGAAATTCGCACTCGCCTGACTCCCATGATAGCTTACCTCAAAATGCTAGTAGATGAAATGGTAGACTCTCCCGAAGAAAGAGACGAGTTAATCAGAGAATCATTTCACTCTGCTGCTAATATTTTCACTACTTTAGAATTTATAGAAAATACTATTAAGCGTCAGGCTGTTAAAAAGTAGTCAGTTGGCAGTAGCCAGTTGTCAGTTGTCAGTTGTCCACTGTCTACAGAGTTAACAATTACCAATTACCAACTACCAATTACGATGTCTAAATATTATGTATTTTTTACCAGAAATATCTTACCGCAACCCAATGTAGCGAGCTTAGTTCAAGTTGCACACTCTGCAAATGCCGCAGCAAATCTCGGTTTACCAGCAGTTTTGGTATATCTCCGCAAAGGCTGGAGTGCTTTGAATCCGGTTGATTTGCTTTTTCCTTTTCAACCCAGGAAACCAGATGACAAACTTGCCAATATTTACAATATTCAAGATAAATTAAAAGTAGCAGATTTACCGATGCCGTGGCCGATCGACCTTTTGGACAGCAAGTGGACGAGTTCCAGTACAATAGTCTCAAAATACTACTTACCGATTCACCTGCTTAAATCCACTAAAATTGTCCACACCCGCGACTGGAACTTTGTCAAAGCAGCAGTTAAAAACGGTATTCCCGCTATCTACGAACAGCACCACCATGAAAACAAGCAATTTGAATCAGAAATTGTCCGCAATCCTCTGTTTCAGATTTCCGTAACTGTTGCCGATACAGTCCGAGACAGCATGATTTTGAATGGGATGCCGCCGGAAAAAGTAATTACGTTGCACAACGGTTTTAACCATTTGTTTATCGCCAGACAAACAGAAGCTGCCCAGAATTGGCGACAGCAATTATTAGAAGATGAGAGACAGCATTTAGCAGTTTATGCGGGCGGACTTTACCCGTTTAAAGGTGTGGATATGTTGGTGGATGTGGCTCAGGAATTGCCGCTGGTTCAATTTGCGATCGCCGGCGGTGATTCATCCCAAGTAACAGCCTACCAGCAGTTAGCCAAATCCAAGCAAGTTAACAACATTAAATTTCTCGGCTACCTGCCTCAAAATCAACTAGCTAGCTTGCTGCAAGCAGCCGATGTTTTGACTCACCCGCACTGTTTGACAGAGGCTGCGACGTTCACATCTCCTTTAAAATTCTTTGATTACATGGCATCGGGAACTCCGATTGTAGCGACGGAGATTGCATCTTTAATGGAATTTAAATCGGGAAATATAGCAGCAACTTGGTGCCAACCCGATAACCCGCACCATTTCGCGCAAAGCATTCGAGATTGTTTAACTAAATATCCGAGGAAAAGCGAAGGCTATGCAGAAACAATGGATTTTGTCAAGCAATTTTCCTGGGAAAATAGGATAGAGAGAATTTTAAGTTATGTGGATCAGCAAGTGCGATCGCAAATCATTCATTAATCCTCATCCGATAATTTTCAAATCCTCCGGGGCGAGTTTTACCAACAATCATCGCCTAAAATTAATAATCTCATAAACCCGCCCCGCCCACACGCAAAAACCAGATTTATTATTAGATATGAACCCAAAAATCATCGGCACAATCACCACCTACTCAGGCATGAACCAAAGCGACTGGCTGTGGCAACAAACCCCCCAAAACTTCGGCAAATGGGGAAACATTCAAATGCTCGCAAATCACCCAAAACCCGACTTTTTACTGATGTATCAATTCGACTTTCCCCAACCGCCCAAAAAGCAATCCTGGGTTGATAAAATACGTCGCTACAGGCATCAAAACCCAGAAAACGAAATTCAAGAAAAATTGCGCGGTGTCCCCAATGAACGCATAATTTACCTGATACGCGAGCCACCATTACCCGAAGTTATTGAAATTACCAAAGCCAACTACGAACAAGCCAAACTTTATTGCGGTTACGTTTCCGGGCCCGACGACTTCGCACCAAAACCCGATTATATGCCCGCGATTTGGTATCACTCTAACTCGTTTCGAGAACTAGATGAAATGCCTGCGCCGCCGAAAACTAAATCCTGTTCTTGGATTACTTCAGGTGTTAGCCGCACCGCCAATCACCGACGCCGATTAGATTTTATCAAATTCCTGCGATCGCAAGAATTGGATTTTGACCTTTACGGGCGAAACTTGCCAACTTGGGCGCGCGGGAATGGCACTATGAACAATAAATGGCACGCCGTCGCACCATACTATTACAACTTAGCTATTGAAAATTATGCAGAAAACGATTGGTATGTCAGCGAGAAGCTTTGGGATGCTTTGTTAGCTTGGTGTTTGCCGATTTATTACGGCGGTTCGGCGGCCGATAAGTTGTTGCCGGCAGGGAGTTTTCTGCGGCTGCCCAGTCTGGATGAGAAAGGAGTAGAATTTATTAAAGAGGTTGTAGCTACTGCGGATTATTGGCATGAAGCCAGGGATAAAATTGCCGAAGCCAGACAAATCATTCTCCACGAATTGAACTTGCTCAATTGGCTGTCTAAGTTTGTATCTCAGGAAATAAATTTTAATGATTCGTAAAAGCAAAAATCCCGATTTCTATGAGAAGTTTTTGGGGGGAGGGGTGACAAGATGAAGGGGCGGCTTGACTGGCCAGTACGATCGCTCCTGTAGATTATGTTGTATATTTTGAAGTACCGAGGAGAAGCTTGTGGCTTTAAAGAATTACGGTGTTTTAAAAGGTCGTCCTGTGGGACGGCGTTTGGCGATTACGTCTAATGCTCATTACCAAGTTCACTTAGTTTCGGAAGATACAGACTACCGAATTGCTATCAACGTCAAATCGAAGCTAGAACCGTCGGAATTAGAGTATTTGGTTGATGAAAATTTCTCTTATCCCATTTTGGCAGATTTGGCAGATTTGCCTTTGGGGTTCAAGGAACTGAAGAGAAAGCCCGGTGGTTTGGCACTTGATTTTATTCGCGGTAATTTGTTCGATCGCACTAAAATGATACCTCTACCCTTCGATGTACCTGGTGCGGATAATGACTTAAACGAGAAAATTGACAAATACGTGCAGCGGGCAATGTCGGATGAATCAGCTCATATCTATGCTTTCGGCGAGAAATGGGGGCCGGAAAGAATCAAAGACAAAATCTTCGGCTTTTTGCCCGGTAACGGCATTCACGACATCCACATGAATCAGGGGAATGCCGGCAAGTTTGCCAAAGATAACGGCGTTTGGCAAGACGGCGCAATGCTGCTACACTTCCCGTCAGAGAACCGCTGGATAGGCATTTTCCTGAAGTTTCAATCGCAAACTTGGCATTCTGACGACGATTTGGGACACCGCATCGACACTCTACCCTCACCCATTATCGGCAAACCTGCTGTCAAATCTGTCGAAGCAGCTACAGTTGAACCTGACTATATTGTCAGAATTGTGGCGGCGTTAGTAAGTCCTGTGGGTGAAGCTGCTGGGAAGGAAACCGTAACACTGCTGAATGCTTCACCGGATGCAATCGATTTGACTGGATGGTCGATCGCAGATAAGTTAAAAAACAAGCATAGCCTTTCCGGTACGGTTGCTGCTGGTGCTTCTCTGGTCGTTACCTTGCCACCAAACGTGCAACTGAGTAAAAAAGGTGGCTTGATTACGCTGCTAAATCAAGAAGGTTTGAAAGTTGACGGCGTGTCGTACACTGAGCAACAAGCACAGCGCGAAGGTTGGACGATCGTGTTTTAATTATACGACTTACGCACGGGTCAGAAACCGGGTTTTTTGCGAGGATACTTGGTTACAGCAGACAGAAACAGCAAAAAACCCGGTTTCTTTGATAGTTGTAGACGCACAGGCGGTCAGCCCTTGTAGGGTGCGTCGCTACAAACAATTCTCGCTACTTACAAATATGCGACACGCGACGCACCCTACCACAATTTATTCACTAAATATGAATGGAATTTGCACGCTTGGCAACGATACAGTTTACGACCAACTAATTGCCTTACTCAACAGTATTGAAGTTATCTTAGGCTCAAATATTCCCGTCTGTATTTATCCTTTCGACGACCAAATAGAGCAAATCAAAGCTGAAATTGTTAACCGTCCCAACGTCTTTATTTATGAAGATAGCGCATCTATTCAGCGATGGGACAACTTCATGCAAGCAGCCGCACCAGAGCGTTTGAACCGCAAAAAATTTCGGCTTTACGGCGCACATCGGCGCTTTTGCGCTTTCGACGGCCCGTTTGACAAGTTTATCTACATGGATGCCGATACTTTGGTGATGAATTCCCTTGATGCGGTTTTTCAGAAGTTAGAGGAATCGGATTTTGTAGTTTATGATTTTCAATTTCGCGATCCAACTAAAGTCTACAATATTCAGTCACCAAAACTTCTCGAAGTTTTTGATCAAAATCGGATAGACTCGGAAATATTTTGTTCGGGATTTTACGCTAGCAAGCAAGGATTGTTTGATCAAAATACTAGGGAATGGCTGTTAGCTCAACTGCAATCTGGCGAGGCGGAAATTCTCTATGAAGGGGCGGGAGAACAGCCGTTGCTCAATTATATGGTGATGAAAACGGGGATGAATAGCTATAATTTTGCTTACAGTCTCCCGGATGGCGAAAAAACGGGATGCAGTGTCACTTCCAAACATTTTGAAGAGCAAGATCAGATTTTGTACGACAAGGGAAACCGACTTACTTACATTCATTATATTGGTGTGCCGCCGGATTTAATTCGGAGAGTTTGTGCGGGCGAAAATATTGAGTTTCCCTATCGCGATTTGTTCCTGCATTACCGCTATCTCCGCGAACCCTCCAAGCGCCCGGTTTTTGCCCAAGCGCCAAAGTCTTATACTGAGGTTTCTGGGGCGAATTTGTTAACCAGGGTATTGAGAAGGTTGAGGATAAGTTTATGAATCGCGGTATTTATATTGTTGCGAATGATAAGGTGATCGAAAGTGCGATCGCCCTTTTAAACAGCATACGTCTGTATAATTGTCAAGTACCAATTTTTTTGATTCCCTTCGACGACAATTATCAGCAAGTCGCAGCCGCACTCAGCATTCTCCACGACGTGCGATTGTTCCCCAATCTGGAGTTTGTGGAACAGTTTACCAGAGAAATTGGCCAAATGTTCGATCGCAACTTTTTAGCCCTCCCCAACAAAATGCGAAAACTCGCCACCTGGTTTGGCCCCCTCGACGAATTTCTGTACATCGATACCGATATCATCGTCTTTGAAGACATCGCAGCCAACTTAAACAAACTATCAGAAGTAGACTTTTTTTGCTGCGACTACCACCACCTCAGCGAAAAACTGCGAAATGTATTTTCACCTGCTGTACAACAACAGAATATCTTTACCGACTCCCAGCTTCAAGATGTATTCAACAGCGGTTTTTGGGCATCCAGAAAAGGAACTATTACAGAATCACAAATGTATGAGATTTTGCGAGAATGTTCGCAGCATCGAGAATATTTTGACTTTACTCAAAATGTCACAGACCAACCTATACTAAATTATATCATTCTTAAGCTGATTCCCAAGCGCTGCAATCTTGTTAAAGATTCAGCAACCGAACCAGGAAGCTGGGCTGGTTCCAAGCATTTTCAAGAAATAGATTATGTTCTTTATGACAAAGGCAAAAGGTTAAAATATATTCACTGGGCTGGAATACCAATTAAATCCGGTAGTCCTTATTGGAAACTGTGGAAACATTATCGTTATCTCAATGAGGAACCACCAAATTTAGTGCAAAAAATATTTCGCTCTTTGCATGGTGTGTTGAGCGCTGTTATAATATGCGATATTGTATGGTGTGTTGGGCGCTGTTATAATATTTGATAAAGCCGAGATATCTGCCAGGAGCCAACGCACCTTGGGCGAGAATTTCGGTGCATTGGGCGCTGTTTTGATCTTCGATAAATTCGATAAAGCAGAGATGATCCCCCAGTGCCCAACACACCCTAGCGGAATATTTAGTAAAGGATTTAAAAAACTTAAAAATTATGACAAATGGTATTTATATTCTAGCAAACGATGTGGTTTTCGACCACTTAGTCGCTTTGTTAAATAGTCTCGAAGTCAATGGGGCAAAAGATATTCCCGTTTGTATCATTCCCTATGATGATAGACTGAAAAAAGTGCGAGGAGAAATTGCAATTCGTCCTAATGTCACCCTCTTTGACAACACCGATTCAATTCATTTCTGGGAAGACTTTGCAACTCAAGCTTGGACATCTCACGCCAAAGCTCAAAAAGTTTGGCAAGCTAAAGGTTTGAAATCAGTTCACTGTTTGACCAGGCATCGGAAATTATGCTGTTTTGACGGGCCTTTTGACAAATTTGTATATTTTGACGCGGACACTCTGTTAATGGGTTGTCTGGATTATATTTATCAAAAACTCGATCGAGTTGATTGGGTAGCCAACGATTTTCAATACAAATCAGACCTCAACTATGTATTTGACTTATCCTCAGATAAATTGCCACATATTTTCAATATTGACCAACTGCCCTCTCATACTTTTTGTACAGGTTTGTTTGCTTCCAAAAAAGAAATATTTAATAGAGAAAATTCAGTCCAACTGTTAGATAACTTAACATCAGGAGAAGCGGAAACTATGTGTTTGAGTGCATCTGACCAATCTTTACTTAACTATTTAGTCGCCCGCAGCAAAATCTCTTTTTACAACTTTGCATATGCTCAACCCGAACAGGTAACGGGAAATCATTGGTCTTCTCAATTTGATGTGATAGATAATGTTTTATATGATAAAGGACGGCGACTTACTTATTTGCATTACATGAGTATTTCGGCTGCAAAAATTAATCAATTGTGTGCTGGTGAAGATGTTGAAATTCCCTACCGAGATGTATTTCTGCACTACCGCTATTTGAAGTCGCCGGAAAAATGCCCCAAACTCAAATCCCCAAGTTTGCTAGTGCGCGGATACAGAAATGCCAAAACCTTTGTCAGGCAAAAAAATATCAACTTTAGGTATAGATTGGCAAATACAGAAATGAATATTTTGCGAAAAGCTGGCAGAAAAATTCGCAGTTTACAACTCGAAAATAAAGTTTACCAAGAGTATTACAAAATTATGATGGACTTGCGGACAAGCCTTCTAGGCGTTCGCTTAATTTCAATTCGGCGTCCGTCTGTGGCTAACAGAAGTAAAATATCTCTAGCTATTACGCATTTTAACCGTTCTAGTTTGGTTGTAGGTGCATTGTGCAATGCTTTGTATGACGATCGTATTGATGATATTATTATTTACGATGATGCTTCCTCTCCCGAAGAGTTTTCTAGGATGCAAGCAAATATAGCAAACTTGTCACCTAAGATTTCTATCCGCCGAGGTGAGAAAAATTTTGGTGCGTATAAAAGCAAAATTATGGCTATTTCCCACTGCAAAAATGAGTGGGCAATTATTCTTGACTCTGACAATGCGTTGAGCGAAACTTATGTCGATCGACTCTACCACATAACTGCATGGAATCCTAAGCTAATTTACTGTCCGACATCCGCCAATCCCTACTTTAATTTTAAATTATATTCTGAGACAGAAATCAATCTTGAAAAAGCACGAGAATTAATTCTAAATAATCCCAACCCTAAATTATTTCGCAATTTTATTAATGATGGCAACTACTTCGTCAATGTACAGAAATACCTGGATTGTGCCGAGGATAATCAAGATATTTGCGTGCAAGCTTCCGATGTCGCCGCTTTCAATTATTTGTGGTTGAAAAGTGGCGGCAGCTTGTATGCGGTGAGTAATTTAAGTTATTATCATCGGCAACATTCAGGCAGTTATTGGCTCAGTACAATGACTGATTCTAAAAAAGTTTTGAATAAAATTATCGAAGCCATTACTAATCACAAAAACTGCGATTTTTTCTAAAAATTAATGGTATAATCGCAGCATTTCGCTGACAGAGAAACCTCAAAAGTTGGGTAATTCAAAAAATTAACAATCTTCAATTTAAGTTGCGGAATTTCTGGGATAGATAGATAGCATCTAACTGTACTCTAACCGTACACAGACTGAATCCACTCCCATTCGCGCCTTAAACCTTCTTCTAAAGCAACCTGCGGCTGATAACCTAAGATTTTCTGGGCTTTAGACACATCCGCGCTAGTGTGCCGCGCGTCTCCCCTCGCAGCTTCGGTAAAATCTATCCGAATAGGTCGATCGACAATCCTTTGTATTGTATCAATAACTTCTTTTAAAACTACCCGACTTCCCCCACCAATATTAAAAACTTCCCCCGCAGCTTCCGCAACCTCAGCCGCCGCTAAATTCGCCGCCACGCAATCGCTGATAAACGTAAAATCTCGCGTTTGCAATCCGTCGCCGAAAATTGAAATCGCCTCGTCAAACAAAATCGACTTAAAAAACTTGTGAAAAGCCATATCGGGGCGCTGTCTGGGCCCGTAAACGGTAAAATAGCGCAGCGAAGTAGTCGGAAGACCAAAATTTTTGTAATAAAGCCCGCACAAACGTTCACCAGCTAATTTCGTAATTCCGTAGGGAGAAACTGGCTGGGGACAAGCGTTTTCATTCGTGGGAAAAGATTCAGCATTGCCGTAAATTGAAGAAGAAGAAGCATAGACAAACTTTTTCAATCTGGGCGCATCTTTTGCCGCTTCTAACAATACTTGAGTGCTGTTAATATTGCGATCGGTATAGCTGCGAAAACCGTCGCCCCAGCTAGCACGAACTCCTGCTTGCGCCGCCTGATGAAATATTACCTTAGCATCGGATAAAAGCGATCGCCAATTTAGAGACAAAATATCGCCTTCCACCAATTCAAAACCCGGATACTTTTCAAATCGTGCAATATTTTTGCGCTTGAGATCCGGATCGTAATAATCGTTGAACTCATCAACACCAATCACCGTCTCGCCTCGATTTAAAAGAGTTTCTACTAAGTTAGATCCAATAAATCCCGCCGCGCCCGTAACAATTAAAATACTCATTCGATTTTCGATTTTAGATTGTAAAAAAAAATACACAAATTATTGCCTAAGCTGTCATCTTCTTCTTTCTCTTCCTCTGCGTTCTCTGCGGTTCAAAAAGCATCAAATTAGGATAATCCTCGATCACTATCAACCCCCTTGCTTCTCACAAAAGAGGTTGATAGTTAACTTTCATTGTTCAAAAGAATCTAAATCCAGTGCTTGGGAACCTCCGCGTTCTAACTCGATCAAAAGCTTACCTAACTGAGTCCAAACTAGCCAGCCTGTGAGTAGCGTCAGTGGCAAAGCTAGGGCATAACAAAGTAGTTTTGGGAAGCCAAAAATCTCCATTCCAGAAGCTAAAAATACGCAAATACCGCCAGCCATTCCCAGAAAAGGTATGACCAATTGCAGCCTTGGCAGGTTAGCCAGGGTGCGAGTAGAACGATTTTTAGACCACTGTTGTACGGATTGTTTGAGAGTTGCTTCAAATGCTACACCGGAGGCCATCCCTGCTAGCAGTCCAGCCGACATTAAAAAATAGGGAGGTTCTGGAAAATAATACACGAATAATTCCTTAATTTGGGTAATTGGAAATGGGGCATTGGCCAAACAGGACATTGGCCAAACAGGGCATTGGGCATTGGGTATGGGGAATTAGTTATTAGAACCAACAACTAACAACCAACAAATAACCAATGACTAATGACTAATGACCAATGACTAATGACTAAAATCGAGTTAGCGCGGCTGCTCCTGCTGTGGAAAACTCCGTCAAAGCGCCTAGAGCAACGTTGAACAGGCGACCGGGCTGCAAATCTTCCTTGACTAAGTTCCACAGGCTGCGAACTTCTTCGGTGTGGATTCGATCGTCCTCAATCAAAGCTAACATTAGCTGCCGTCTCAAAAACGACCCTTCCTCTGACAGCAAAAATTGCAAGCCTAGTTGTGCTGTGGGGAGCAAGTCGAAACTACGATCGGATCGGGCGATCGCGATCATGTCCTCTAACCTGTTCCACTGGAATTTGCCATCTTTGAATAATACCTCAATCAGACGCCGCCGCAGTGCCGGAGATTCTCCATTCAACAAACGCCGCGCTACATAAGGATACGCTACCTCGACTATCTTGAAATTCGGATTCAGCGTCAGGGCCAAACCTTCTTCTGTCACCAGAGAGCGAATAATTAAGGCAAATTTCGCCGGCACCCGGAAAGGATAATCGTACATCAACTCCGAAAACTGGTCTGTAATCGTCTTGAAGTTAAAATCTGACACCTTTTCCCCGACGATATCACCCAGTACAGATTCCAACGCCGGGACGATCGGCATAATATCTGTATCTGGCGTCAAAAAGCCAAGTTTGACAAAATCCTTGGCTAATTGTAAGTAATCTTTGTTGATCAAATGAACGACAGAATCAACCAAAGTTTCTTTAGTTGTTTCTTCCATCTGATCCATCATCCCAAAATCAATGTAAGCCATGCGGCCGTCCGCTAAGGCAAACAGATTTCCCGGATGGGGGTCAGCATGAAAAAATCCATGTTCCAGCAACTGCCGCAAACCGCTGCGGACTCCGACTTCAATTAAACTATCGGTATCCAAACCTGCGGCTTTAACACTTGCCATATCTGTCAGCTTGATGCCCTCAATCCATTCGAGAGTGAGAACGCAATTTGAAGTATAGCGCCAGTAAATACTCGGAACTTTTACTGTCGGGTCGTCGGCAAAATTTGTCGCAAATTTCTCGGCGTTGCGGCCTTCATTGATATAATCAATTTCCTCGAACAATTTGATACCGAATTCATCCACGATCAAACAGAGGTCGTGACCGAGATTCAGCGGCAGCAACGGGCCCAACCATCCAGCGGCCCAGCGCATTAAGTAAAGGTCAAGGCTCAAGACTGGCAGCAAATTCGGTCGCTGAACCTTGACTGCTACTGCTTCCCCGGTGAGGAGGCGAGCTCGGTAGACTTGACCAAGACTTGCCGCGGCGACAGGTTCGGGGGAGATTTCGCTGTAGGTTTCGCTAATTTTGCGATCGAGTTCCGCTTCAATAATCTCGAAAGCGCGCACCGAGTCAAACGGCGGCAATTGATCCTGAAGTTTGATCAATTCTTCGAGAAAGTCTTTGCGGATCAAATCCGGTCTGGTAGAAAGGGCTTGACCGACTTTAATGAAAGTGGGGCCCAAGCGAGTAAGTATTTGTCGTAGGTGGGTGGCCCGTTCCGGCTGGTGTGCTGCGACTTCGTGCTGCCAACTGTCCCACAGCATCCCCAGTACAAAGCCCGCAAAAGACCAAATAACGGTAATTGCGCGCCAAATTGCTTTCCAAGGACGTTTGCGGTAATACTGAGCGATCGCTTGTGGATCGTAGCGTCTAGCCTGAGTGAATTGATACTGAGGCACTCGTTTATTTTCCTCTTATCTTCTGAAAATTACAGGTTAAATTGAGAATTGGGCATCGGCCATCGGGCATCGGGCATTAGTTATCAGGTATCGGGAATGGGAAGTCGAAAGTTCAAATATTATTTAGTTTTCGTTCTTGGTTCTTCCTTCTTCGTTCTTCCCTCTTCCCTCTTCCTTCTTCCTTCTTCATCATTGACCGATCGCATTTCAAGTTTTAGGCGAGCGGAAAATGCACCCGTGCGAGGCGGATTGCTAGCCTAAATTTGTTTCTTTTCATTAAATATAGTACATAAAAGTACAAGTGATCGGTCAAAATACTTAACAGCTCTCCCTCAACCCTGCACATTCTCACAGCACTGCAACCCTGCAATTCTTTTCTCCTCCTGCATTTCCCTCGCTGATGCCATCGCGCCAAAGCTACCGGATGCGATCGGCCTTTGCCAAGCAATCTTTCAGACCATAAATCGTCCGCTCTTGTTGATCCCTCGACAGTTCCGGGAACATCGGCAAAGACAAGACTTCGCGACAAACTTGCTCAGCCTTTGGCAATTGACCGGCAGCATAGCCCAAAGATTTGTAAACAGGTTGCAGGTGCAAAGGTAACGGATAGTAAACCATCGAACCGATGCCAGCTTCCTGCAACTGAGCCCGCATCCAATCTCGAAAATCGCCAGAGGGATTTTGCGCGTCTTCTGGACTTGTCAGCCGGATCGTGTATTGATTCCAAACTCCTTTTGCGAACGGCAACTCTTTGGGGACGGCAACTCCGGGCACGCGGGAGAGAAATTCGCTGTAAAGTGTGGCGTGAGAACGTCGCTGGGCGTTCCAACTGTCGAGATACCGCAATTTAATGCTGAGAATCACCGCTTGCAGGGCATCTAAACGGCTGTTGTAGCCGATTTCTTCGTAGAAATACCTAGAAGACTGTCCGTGTTCTTTGAGCACTCGCATCGAAGCTGCCAGGGCAGGATCATTTGTCGTCACCGCGCCACCGTCACCGCAAGCGCCTAAGTTTTTGGTTGGATAAAAACTGAAGCAGCCGACATGACCGATGCTGCCGACTTTTCGAGATTGCCACTCGGCCCCGACAGATTGGGCGCAATCTTCAATTACGGCTAAATTGTGCCGAGTCGCAATTTCCATCAGCCGAGTCATGTCTACCGGTTGGCCGAAGATGTGGACTGGCATAATTGCCTTGGTTTTTTCGGTAATTGCCGCTTCGAGGAGCTCCACATCCAGATTAAAAGTCTCGCTGTCAATATCGACAAATACTGGAGTGGCGCCGACGGCGCTAATTGTCTCAGCGGAAGCAAAAAAGGTAAAAGGAGTGGTAATCACTTCATCGCCGGGGCCAATTTTGAGAGCTCGCAAGGCCAAAATCAGGGCATCGGTGCCGGAGTTGCAGCCTACGCACTCGGAAACGCCGATGTAGTCGGCGAACTCTCGTTCAAAACTCTTTACGGCTGGGCCGCCTACGTAGCCGCCAGAGGCAAGCACTTTTTGCACTGCAGCGGTTATCTCGTCGCCAATCTGCGCGTATTGGCGGGTTAAGTCGAGGGGGGGAACATTATTCACTCTTCACACCATAAATTTCAAGCATTATCAAAGCAAATTCTTGCAGCAAAACTGTTTCTCAGAAACCTTTATTGCAATATCTTATATTTGGACAGGCAAACAATCACATTATCGAAAGGGTGGGCCGGTGTTAATTCTGCTAGATTTGACAGATTTGGGTTGGGCTTTGGGGATGGTGGCGATCGCGATCGGGCTTTCGGCGTGGCAGGGATTGGGGCTGGAGGGGGCGATCGCGATCGCCGCAGGGCGCACCCTGATCCAGCTAATCTTAGTCGGGTACGTACTCGCAGTCATATTTGACCCGGAGGGGAAAAATCCTTGGCTGGTTTTAGCAGTTTTAGCAATCATGCTGACAACAGCTAGCATGGTTGCCAGCAACCGCATCAGCAAAAAAATCAAGAACTTACTGCCGTTAGTTTGGGGTTCAATTTTTATCAGTACGGCCTTGACTCTCGCCTATACAAACTTGCTAATTTTGCAACCTGACCCTTGGTACGAACCACAATACCTGATTCCTTTAGCGGGTATGATTTTGGGCAATGCCATGAACTCCGGGGCGATCGCGGGCGAAAGACTTGTGAGTACAGTTAATAGCAGTCAGTTAGAAATAGAAACCCATTTAAGTTTAGGTTCGACGCCGCAGCAAGCAGTAAAACAGTACCGCAAAGATGCGATCAAAGCTGGATTAATCCCGCTCTTAAATACAATGACAGTGGTAGGAATCGTGACTTTACCGGGAATGATGACAGGTCAAATGCTGAGCGGTGTCAGTCCTCTCGATGCAGCATCTTACCAGATTTTGATTATGTTTGTGTTAGCGCTGGCAACTGTAATTGCAACTCTGCTTTTGACTGAGGGATTGTCCCGGAAGTTTTTTAATCAAGATGCACAATTGATAAAATGGTAATTGGGCATTGGGAATTAGGAATTGGGAATTGGGCATTGGCCAAACAGGGCATTGGGCATTGGGTCGAAGAGAATTGGGAATATAATATCGGTAGGAACTTGCATTTGCCTTTATTTTATTGAACAGGCAAGATGCCTGTTCCACAAGAGTTCACTTTTTGTGGGGTGGGCTTCTAGCCCGCCCGCCCATAATTCAGGAGAATAACCATGATTCAAATAGCAACTAAAACGCTAACTTTTGAAGAATTTGCGGAATGGAAGCCATAAAATGGACGTTATGAACTGCACAATGGAGAGATTGTTGAAATGTCACAGCCATTAGGAGACCATGAAGAAGTTATCGGTTTTTTAGCAAGAAAATTGACCGTCGAATTCGATCGCCTAAACCTGCCGTACTTCATCCCCAAACAAGCATTAGTTAAGCCGCCGGAAAACGAATCAGCTTATTCGCCCTATATTCCGATCTTAAATCGCCCCAACTTAGCATCAGAACCTTTGTGGCAAAAATTCTCAACTGTGACTCAAGGGGCATCAATTCCGCTGGTTATTGAAGTAGTTAGCACCAACTGGCAAGATGACTACATCAGAAAAGTAGGGGAATACGAACTAATCGGGATTCCTGAATACTGGATTGTGGATTATCTCGGTTTGGGCGGCCGTCGGTTTATTGGCAACCCAAAACAACCGACTATTTCTATTTATCGGTTGGTTGATGGTGAGTATGAAGTTAGTCAATTTCGGGGAGAGGACAACATCGAATCCGCAGCTTTTCCCGAGTTAAATTTGACGGCACAACAAGTTTTTCAAGCGGGATTGACGGTGGATGAAATTGCTGGGGGTGCGTGAGTGTAAATATTGCGATCGTTCAGACAGATTTTTTGCCCTCACGCACCCTACAACTACAACTACTTCGGTTCGTGACTCCCAATCCGCTTGCCTTCACCATCGTACACCTGCATCGGGATTTTGGCGTTTTCGGCGATCGCCTCCAAAGCTTTTTGCAACGTTTGAACGTGCTTTTCTACAGCTTGGCGAGACTTCACAGCATTGTTATTGTTTGCTTGAATGAAAGTTTGTTGCAATTTCTGCACGTAACCTGGAGTCATCTGCACCGCAATCAAATCTTTGCTAACAGTATAGTCGCAAATCTTGGGGTTGCCTTTGCAAGTTCTATCTAAATCGGTGCGGGCTTTTTGCAGGTTCCTTTCTTCCTGCAACTTTACTTCTGCTTGCTGCAATGAAGTTTTGTAGGAAGCGATCAGCGGTTGGGCTTTCTGAGAATAGGCAGTTGCCGCCGGCACTTGCTCCGCGTAACTCAAAGCTCTTCGCCAGGATTCAGATGCTTTAAACCAGGCGTTTTTGCCTTCAAAAATTTGAGCTTCCGCTGCTAAAGTCACAGCTTGAGTATAGGCATTTTCGGAAATTCCTTCGACATTTTTGCGCTCGCGAGCTTCTGAAAGTTTGGTTTCGTATTTGGGAACTAGCAGTTTAGCTTGTTGGTAAGATGTCGTGCTCGTGGGAATTTCTGATAGGATGTCGAGGGATTCTTCCCAACCTGATTGCACTTGAGCCCAAGTCTCGGCTGTCTGAGCTACTGCTTCGCGAGCTTCTGCTATTTGGGCTGTACTTTTGGCCGCGAGCAGCGTTTTTTCCGCTTTTTTCTCTGTGCTTAACTGCCGATTTCCAGTTGCTACATTCTTCCCGTATTCTTTTGTCTTTCTCTGAGCAAACGGATAAACTGGGCTGTCTGTGGGGATTTCTCCGAGTTCGGCGATCGCACTTTGCCACAGAGCTTGCGCTTCCTGCCCGTCCTCGGCAGAATAAGGCGGATTTTGGGTTTTCTGGGCTGCTGACTGTGCGAGGCGCGCTGCATCGATCGCAGAGTTTAAATTCTGATTTTGCGAACGGTAGCTTTCCAGAGCGCTTTGAGCTTCACCGCGATGAATTGACCATGAGGGAATCGGTTCCAAAAGGGCGATCGCCTGTTTTAACTGTCGCTGGGCTTCTTGGGGGCTGTTGGCAACTTTTGACGTTTTTAGAGTCTTCGTCGAATTCTCGCTCAACTGTTTGGCATTAGCTAAAGCACTACATCCTCCGATGACGCAGGGCCGGCTCAGCATATAATAACCGCCTGCCAAAACTAGCGCGGCGACACTGATGATTCCTGCTGCAGCCAGCATCGCAAACGGTGAATGCTTGGGTTTTTGGGCAACTGTTACCGCTTCCATATCCAGCGGATTGAAGGGATTATCTCCAATATCTGCCGGGATTGCAGCTACCCTAAAGGCGATCGGATCGGAATTGCTCGAACTCTCAGACAAATTGGGGAAATATTCTTCATCCCACGCATCTTTCCCATCCGTTTCTAACGGTATCTCCTCCTCTACCTCCGCCGTCTGGGCCACATTTTCTGTTATGACTATCCCGGTTTCTTCTGCGGGGATATTCTCGGTTTTTTTGAACACCTGCACTGTTTTTGGTCTTGACAAAACAGGGTTGTGCATGGTAAAAGAATGGAAAGCATAAGGCTGTTTTTGCCCGGTAATTTTTAGGCAAAGTCCAATCTGTTGAATAGATTCTGGTTCTATTTCAAGAATTGCTGCTTCTAACACCGCAAAAGTCGGTTTGGCTTTGAGAACTAAACTGCGCGGGTGTTCTCCCACAACCGTTAAAGATTCATCTCGAAAATCGCAACTAATATAAAGCGGTAAGTTTTTAAATCCGGCTGCTTGCAAGTGTTGCTGCAATTTTACTTCTAGAATTTGTGCGTTGCTTTGTCGCGTTGCTATTGTCATATTTTTTCCTCTGTCTGATCTCACCACTTGCGATTTTAGATTGGGAATTTTAGATGTTAGATTGGAGAACAGTCGGCTTTTTTGATTTGTTTGAACTTGAGCACCGATTCGTTCCAATTCTTAACTCTAAAAATTAAAGTTGCAACAAAATCTTAACTCTCAAATCTCAGCTTGCAAAGCCTGTCCATAACTTTCGCTGTAATAAACTTGAGTCACGTCAAAACGTCCGCCATATTGTTTGAAAGGTTCTGCTGCATAACCAAGCGGCAGCAAACAGCAAACATCTACTTCTTCTGGAATTTGAAAGGCTTCTTTCACCTTAGCGCTGACAAAACCTTCCATCGGACAACTATCTAGCCCAAAACTTTTAGCTGCAATCATTAAGTGAGCTACTGCGAGCATTGTATGTCTGTTTGTCCAAGTTTCTAGGGAATCGAAGCAGGGACGGTTCTCGAACAATTGCGGGATTGCTTGTCGCATATAACCAGCTAAATTGTCATTCATTGCGCCTGCTGCTTTGCCCAATTCGATGACGGCTTCGGTATTTTCGGGGCCGGCGGCGCGTCGATCGCCACAGCAAATTAATACTGTTGGGGCTTCTACCACTTGGCGCTGATCGAAGGCGCAAGCTTTTAATTTTTGTTTGCTCGCTGGGTCTTGAAGTACGATAAACCGCCAAGGCTGCAAGTTGTAACCAGAGGGTGATCGCACTCCCAACCGCAAAATCTCTGCCAATATGGCTGGGGGAATCGGATCTGGTTTGAAGCTGCGGGCGGCGCGGCGGCTTTCGATCGCCGTTTTAACATTAATTGAAGGTTGGATTTCAATTGTCATGGATAATTGGTAATTGGTAATGGTAATTGGTTATTGGTAATCGAGAATTGAGAATTGGTTATTGGAAATTAGAACAACAACTATCAACTGTCAACTGTCAACTGTCAACTGTCAACTGTCAACTGACTTATCCCAAGCCCAACTCGCGCTTGAGCAAATTAATCGACTTAGATCCGATGTAATTTTCGGAGCATATCAGTTGCGGGGGACGAATAATATCTTCTCTAGCCGCATTGATGGCAGCTTTTACTGTAGCAAAACTCGGTTGGTCGCAAAAAATTGTTCTAGCCGATCGCACGATCGAGTTAATCTTGTACTCGTCTGACACCAAGGCCGTCATCACCAGCAAATCCTCTCCCCGGATGCTGTGGATGATGACTTCGGTCGATCGTAGCATTCCCGGACTCAGGCTGACGAGACCCAAATAACTGTCTTTGGGCAAACTCCCCACTAGCTGGATTTCCTGGCTGTAGTCGTAGATGTCTACGGGAATAACTCGCACAGAACGCGGTGCCGAAATCGATTCTGCTTCTCCGATAAAATATCGACTCGTGATCACAGTTCCCGAAGAGATTTGATCCAAAAAAGTACCTAGCTGTTCCATCGGCACTAACTGTATGGGAATGCGAAGAGCTTGTTCGAGTTCTTTCGCCATCAGTTCACCCACGCCGATGTCTTCTGTGGGGGCTGTGACGACCACGCGGGCGCTGCACCTGAGCCGCCAGTCAATTTCTGCCAAAAATAATTCCCTCGCTTGGTTGAGCGTACAGCCCTGTCCCAGCAGTTGATCGATACTTCCTTGCACTATTTTGTTGGCAAGGGGATATTCTTCGAGGATCGGAGATTTGAGTTTGTTGCCGTGTTCGTTGCCTAGGGCGCGGACGTAAATGCCCGATCCTGCTTGGGCTTCTACGAGTCCGGTATTTTCGAGCTGTCGGTATACTTTGCTGATGGTGTTGCGGTGCAAACCTGTCTGCATGGCTAGCTGTCTGGTGCTGGGCAAGCGGTGTCCGGGCGGAAATTGTCGCGAGGCGATCGCAAACCTGATTTGATTGAATAGTTGGGTGGATGCTGGAATATCGCTATCTGTTTGAATATGAAATTGAACCATTATTAAAGGCTCCGACGACTTCAACTTAGTATTTATATAACCTCGAGTACCGCGCATAGAATTGCTCGGATATCTCTGTCTATAGCATAATCTTATTTGGTTGATCTGCAGCAGCCGTTCTACCACAGGACGATCGCGCCGAAGAAGCGATTAATCGCAGACTCCGGCATTTTCTCAAAAATCAGGTACTTTCCAGTCTTAGTTTTATTTACTCCGCAATTTTGAGATCGCTTGCTGTTTTTCTCCCGGTCAGCAAATAAGTCCGCATTTCCCCCTTACCTTTAATCTCGATCTCGCCACGATCTTCAAATTCATATTTATCCTGGAGTAACTCATAAGTATAGTGGCTGACTTGAATGCGACCTGGTATGCCGTGAGATTCCATGCGGCTGGCTGTATTCACGGCATTTCCCCACAAATCGTAAATGAATTTTTTAGTGCCGATTACCCCCGCTACCACCGGGCCGCTATTAATCCCGATGCGGAGGTCAAATTTCGCGTCTAGCTTTACATTTAATTCTTTAATTGCTGCTAGCATATCCAGCCCCATTTCGGCGATCGCCTCTGCATGGTCTGGACGTTCAATGGGAAGACCGGCTGCTACCATGTAAGCATCCCCGATCGTCTTAATTTTTTCTAAGCCGTGCTTCTCACTCAGTTGGTCAAAAGCTGAGAAAATTTCATTCAGTAAGTATACTAATTTAGTGGCGGACATGGTAGTAGAAATTTGGGTAAAATTCACCAAGTCAGCAAAAAGAATTGTGGCTTTTTCAAACTTGTCTGCAATTACCCCCGGTTCGTGCTTCAACCGATCGACGATCGGTTCGGGCAAAATATTTAGCAGTAAACTTTCAGTTTTTTTCTGTTCTTTCCTGAGTGCAGATTCCATCTGCCTGCGCTTAGTTATATCATGAAAAAACACAGAAATGCCGTCGTGAGAAGGAAAAACCCGGACTTCCAACCACACTTTTAAGGGACGATAATATTTTTCAAAAGCCACTCCAATTTGTTTGGCTACAGCTTCATGATACTCTTTATAAAAATCAGAATTTACGAATTCAGGAAACTCTTCCCAAAAATTTTTACCATAAAGTTCTTCCTGCGAGCGCTTCAAAAATTGGGACCCTTTGTAATTGATGTAAGTAAATCGCCACTGGGTGTCGAAAGCAAAAAAAGCATCGCTCATTCCTTCTAAAAAATTGACAATTTGCTCGTCGGTAGAACGGAGTTTCTCTTCTACTTGTTTGTTCTTGATCTGTGCGCGCTTTAATTTAGTCAGATTTATTCGCAACTCCATGTGGTTGATAATTTGCCGTCCTAAAGTCCGCAGCGCTTCTAGCTGTTCTGGGGTGAGATTACGAGGAACTGTATCTATCGCGCACAAAGTGCCGATCGGATAACCGTCAGGAGTTACTAGGGGGGCTCCAGCATAGAATCGAATATTGGGATCAGAAGTTACTAGCGGATTGCCGACAAAGCGATCGTCATCTAAAGCATTGGGTACCACTAGCAATTCGTTGGGATTTAAAATAGCGTGGGCGCAAAAAGCTGACTCTCTCGGAGTTTCGGGCGCTTCCAGACCCACTTTGGATTTAAACCACTGTCGGTTAGAATCTATTAAGCTTACTAAAGCAATAGGAGTGCCACAAATATAAGATGCTAAAGCTGTTAGATCATCAAAAGCGGCTTCAGCTTCTGTGTCGAGAATGTTGTAGCGGTGAAGTGCTTCTAGCCTCTCTTCTTCGTTGCTGGGCAAAGGTGCAGCTTGCATGGGAGGCCGCGAGGATATAGGTTTACGAACACTGCGTGGAAGTATTATTGCTGCGAATTTTCTGACTTGCGAGAGCACTTTTTTAACTAATATCAAAAGACTTGTTGGCCAATCTTTATTCATCTTTATTTATTGTTTTTCACCCCTGATGGAACTGCGTATGTGTGATCGAAGTAGGCTATACTTACGTATTTACCGCAACTAACTCCTCAATCTCCGGAGCTTTTGTGGGCAATTTCCCTGTCAATACTTCTCTACCGTCATTGATGACAAGTATATCATCTTCTATGCGTATCCCCCGCACATCTGCAAATTTTTCCAAATCCTCCCAGTTTACGAAATATTCATATTTAGCGCGGTTTTCTGGGTTATTTAAGATTGCCGGAACTTGATAAAATCCCGGTTCGATCGATACCAGCATTCCGGGACGCAAAACTCGATTCAACCGCAAAAATCCCAACCCAAACCGACTGCTTCTGGTTCTTCCTTCTTCATAGCCAGCCAAATCGCCTAAATCTTCCATATCGTGAACATCCAAACCGATTAAATGTCCGATACCATGTACAAAAAACAGCGCGTGAGCATCCATCTCTACCAAATCTTCAACATTGCCGCGCAAGATGCCCAAATCAACTAATCCTTCCGCCATAATTCTAGCAGCTAACAGGTGAATATCTTGATATTCCACCCCCGGACTAATTTTATCAATACAAGCATCGTGTGCTGCCAAAACTACATCATAAATCGCTCTTTGAGTCGGAGAAAACTTGCCAGAAACCGGCCAAGTGCGAGTCACATCAGCCGCCCATCCCGTCGATGTTTCCGCACCAAGATCTGCTAACAGCAAATCTCCGGTTTGTAGGGGATTGTGATAATGTTCGCTGTGCAGGACTTCTCCATGTACTGTAACGATACTGGGATAGGCATAGGTCATATTTTTGGAGATGATGACACTTTCCATTGCAGCGCGCACCCCTGCTTCAATTTGAGCATTTCGAGTTGCGGCCATACCCGCTTTATGAGCTTCTACAGTAACAGCGGCAGCTTGACGCAATTCGACCAAACTGGCTGCGTCGTGGCTCAGGCGCAGAGATACGATCGCCTTGGTTAATTCTAGGTCGATTCCGGTTGGCGAATTGGGCGGTGCCAGAGGGCGATCTAGAATTTGAGACTGTTGCAACTGAGTCCAAGAATCCTGAACTGCGATCGTTGCTGCATTTGTAGATCGCGATTTCAATGCGGTCATTGGGAAAGCAGCATCAGCCCCAATTAGTTCGGCAATTTCTGCTCTTTTCGGCATTTCTCCGTGCCAAAGCGTGCTGCTAGCAGGTGCGTCATCTAAGAACAATTCTAATTTGCCCGATTCTAAGCGAATGGCAGCATTTTCTAAGGGCAAACCAGCAAAATATAAAAAGTGACTGCTGGCACGAAATGGATAAGTAAGTGCCGGATAATTGCGAGGAATGCTGCGTCCCGACCATAAAATTACCGGAAAATTAATTAAACTAGCCAGTTGTTGCCGCCGTTGCTGTAAAGTATTAGTTAACAAATCATCACCTTGTGTAATTGTCATGGGTAAAAACCTATAATTTTGAGTTGGGTTTGCAGTCAGCCACAAGTTTTTGCATTCTCAGCATTAAAGAACTAAAATTCGGACTGCCAACTTGGCAGGCATTTTTGATAAAATCCTCATCGGTCACTTCTTTTTTGCTAGCATTTATAGGCTGTCTTTTTTATAGTCTTTCTCGTCATCGCCGGGATGATTTGGTTAAACAGTAAGCCTGATCGCCACTCAGTAAAACCAGGCTGAAAGTGCTACTCTGCAAGCAATTAGCAAAAATGTCACAACACCCGCAATTAGTCAAATTCCTTGGTCTGGTTTTTGTTGATTGGGTGACGTGAGCGAGATCCTCTATTGACTGTTTGATATATGAGACTTTAAAGTATAAGTAAAATTAACTGAAAAAACATGAAAATTTCTCATAAAGCTCCTCAAACTTCTGTGCAAGTACGCGACTGGCCGATCTCACATTTACCGGGATTGAGCAAGGAAAACCAATCTCAACTGGAAGAGTGCAGCATCACCACAACCGGACAACTAATTCGCATGACGAAAACGCAGGCGGCGAAAGTGTTGCTAGCCCATCAATTACAGATTAACATTCAATATGTTAATAAATGGGTAGCGATGGCTAATTTGGCTCGAATTCCGAGTGTAGGCTGTCAGTATTGCGGGCTGTTACTGCACGCGGGTGTTGCTTCGCCGGCTCAATTGGCTCAAATGCCCGTGGAAAGATTGCATCAACAAGTTTTAAGGCTGCACGTAGCGACGATGCAGCGCAATGACTTGACTCCTTCAGTTGATCGCGTGCAAAAATGGGTTCAACAAGCTAGATTAGTCAGTAGTCATTAGTCAGTAGTCAGTTGTCAGTTGTTAGTTGTTATTAGCCAACAGTCAGCAGTCAACAGTCAACAGTCAACAGTCAACAGTCAACAGTCAACAGTCATTATGTCAATTCAAGTTTACGGAATCCCCAATTGCGGAACCTGCAAAAAAGCTTTCCAGTGGCTCAAAGATAGCGATGTTAATTACGAGTTTATTAACACAAAAGAACACCCGCCGACTCGCGAAACAATTCAAAGCTGGGTAGCTGCTTTGGGTTTTCAACCCATGCGAAATACTTCTGGTCAATCTTACCGCGCTTTAGGCGATGACAAGAAAAATTGGACTAGCGAACAGTGGGTAGAGGCTTTTGCTAAGGATGCTATGCTGCTGAAACGTCCTCTTTTCGTTAAAGATGGAACGGCTGTTTTAGTAGGTTTCAAAGAAGACGCAATTAGAGAAAAACTGGAGCTTTCAACAACCTGAGTTCAGCCTGTTGTTCGCCGCAAAAACTTAAGTTCCCCCATATCATCACTGAAACTCCAACGCTCGTAAAACGGCATCATGTGCGGCAAACAATTAAGATAAAAATGCTCGACAGCTTGCAGTTCAGGATGACTTAAAACTGCATCCATCAACTTCGCACCCAGTCCCATCTTTCTGTGTGTCGGCTTGATGATGACATCAAAAATCATGGCTCTGTAGACAAAATCGGTAATGACGCGGGAAATGCCAATTAGTCGATCGCTCTCATCGACAAAACCAATGATAACATCAGTAGAAGCCAGCATTTTCACCACATCCTCCCGCGTCCGCTTGTCGCTCCAAAACTCGTTTTTGTACAAATCCATCAAGTCTGAAACCTGGCTGTCAGTCAAAGTTTCGACAATTCGGTAGTTAACCATATCTTCCCTCATAAAAATTAGAAGACTCAAGTCCTGACCACCAACCAACTTATTATTGTTTTACTGTTACCAAGCTAGACATTGCATCACCCCATAGCATGAATTTTACTGCTGCACTTCCGTTTCCTGGCTTTCAAATACCACTTTTGCATAAATCTCGCTCATCGACATTTGCACTCCCAAGGAAGCAAAAGAAACGGTTGCTGTCTCTCCCTCATATTCCCGAAATAACCATTCATTCGATTCTGTTTTAATATATTGTGCGACTAAAAACTCAGATTGATTGACTAACACATATTCACAGAATTCAGGGATAGATCGATAAAACCGAAACTTATCCTCTCGATCAAAATCTTTGGTAGACTTAGAAAGCACTTCCACGATGAGCATCGGATTGAGGATCTCATCACTGCGTCCCTCGGTAAAAACTGGCTCCCCTTCAATCACCATCACATCCGGGTAAGTTCCCCGTCTGTACCGAGGAATCCACAACCGCAAATCGTTGTGAAAAAGCTCATAGCGCTGCCCCTCAAGCAAATTTCCCAAGACTCTACTCAAATTTCGGATAATCCGGCTGTCATTAATACTACCACCACTCATTTGTACAATTTTTCCATCGCGGTATTCATTTCTAAACTCAGCAGTTTCCTCTAACTCCCGGTACTCATCTGGAGTATAAAACTTTCCCTTACTTTGTACTAACATTGTTGCCTCTGTACTAACTTTTATCTGCGTTAATCTGCGTTAATCTGGCTACATCTGCGGTTAAAAATCATAATTAACAGTATATCACAACAAAAAAGAAACGCCCAACTGCAAAGAGTCAGGCGTTTTCCACTATTTCACAAACAGGAAAAATTAATCCCGGCGAGACACCAAATTCGATTCAATTTTCGCACCCACAACAGGTTGCACCTGACTCAAAGCCGACTGCAACATGGGAGTTTTGGTAACAGCATCATTAGCCAAATTAAACAAAGGGTTCGACAAAATTCCCGCCAATGTTGTCGCAACCAAAGTGAGTACAACGCTGACTTGCAAAGGCCGCATTCCCTGAAGGTTCCAGCGAACTTCGGGATAATTTTTTACCGCGTCTGACATTTCTTGAGGTTCTTTTACTACCATCATCTTGACAACGCGGATGTAGTAGTAAATCGAAACTACGCTGGTAATTAATCCCAGAATAACTAAGCCGTAAAGTCCTGCTTGCCAGCCGGCCCAGAACAGATAGATTTTGCCGAAAAATCCAGCCAGGGGCGGAATTCCACCGAGAGAAAGCAGGCAAATACTTAAGGCTAAAGTTAACAGCGGGTCTTTTTGGTACAAACCTGAGTATTCGCTAATTTGGTCGGTTCCAGTCCGCAGCGAGAACAGGATGATGCAGGCGAAAGCACCCAAGTTCATAAACAGGTAAACCAACAGATAAAATATCATGCTGGAGTAACCCGCTTCTGTTCCTGCAATCAAACCCAGCATCACAAAACCGGCTTGGGCGATCGACGAATAAGCCAAAAGCCGCTTCATGCTAGTCTGGGCGAGGGCAACCACATTTCCTAACACCATGCTGAGAATGGCTAAGGCCGTGAACACGAAGTGCCACTGTTCGATAAGTGCGGGGAAAGCAGTTGTTAACAAGCGGATTGCTAGGGCAAAACCGGCTGCTTTGGAACCGACAGAAAGGAAGGCAACAACGGGTGTAGGAGAACCTTCGTAAACGTCAGGAGTCCATTGGTGGAAGGGAACGGCAGAGATTTTGAAGGCGATGCCGGCGATCGCAAAAACCAAAGCAATCACCAAACCGAGAGATTGACCTTCATTGACAGTAGAAAGGTTAGCCGCGATCGCACTTAACTGAGTTTCGCCGCCCGACAACCCGTACAGCAGCGAAAGCCCGTAGAGAAACACTGCCGAAGAAGAAGCCCCAATTAACAAATATTTCAAAGCAGCTTCATTGGAACGCGGGTCGCGTTTTGTGTAACCCGTCAGCAAATAAGACGAGATACTCAGAGTTTCCAACGAAATAAAAATCGTCACCAATTCATCAGCGCCGCTGAGGAACATTCCCCCCAAAGTAGCGGTGAGTAAAATGCCGATGAATTCCGCTAAAGCAGTACCAGTTTGCAGTACATAGCGGACGGATATCAAAATAGTGACAGCCGCAGTCAAAGCGATAATGCCACGAAACACTAAACTCAAGGCATCGCTGTTAAAACCGCCTAGAAACGAGATGGTATCAACGTTATCCCACTGCAAACACAAGGCAGCGACGGCGGCCAACAAACCCGCAACGGCAACGTAGGGAGTCCAACCCGAGGAACTGCGGCCTACGATTAAATCGCCGACGAGAACCACCAAGAGGGTGATGATGACAATTCCCTCTGGCAAGATAGTTCCAGCATTTAGCTGGGCAGCAAGAGTAGCAAAATCCATATTTTCAGGCAGGTTGGGTAGTACAAGCCGCAAAGGCTGTAATGGGCTGTGAACTTGTAAAAATTCTTTACCAAACACAGATTGTAGCGGATTACAGCTTCGCGATCCCAATTGGGCGGGTGTTTGTTGCCGAAGAGTTGATACTCGGTAGCGGTTTTGCATACATGGGCGGGCATTGTAGAGATTGCCGGCTGATGTCACCTGCGCGGAGAGTCGCGATCGACCTTAACTGGCACAATGTAGAAAGTTAAACCAGTAATGTGGCATGACTGACTCGCTAAGTGCCTACAAACCGCAGATTCTCAATGACTTCAACAACCGCCCCGACTAGGAAAATGAATTTCACAAACAAGCTGCAACTCGGTTAGTAGAATTGGTCAAAGTGCGATCAAGCCAGCTTGTTCTAGATATTGCCACCGGAACAGGTTTAGCGGCGATTGTCGACGATGCACTTAGGTCGATCGGGTGCAAGCAAATATGAGTCGCCTTTTCTACACCAGGAATTCTCTAGATAGTATGTCTAAACTACTCTCTTACATCTGTATATTTATTATTACCGGCTGGCTGCTGTTTGCTTGTCATTCCCCGGAAGCCCTAAAAGTAAAACGTCCTCCCCTAAAAGTATCTTTTGTCCCTTTTGTTAGCTATACACCTCTCATCATTGCTCAAGAGAAAGGATTCTTCAAAGCGCAAGGGATAGACGTGGAACTGAGCTATGTAGACTACTCACAATTGCAAGACGCGGATTTCAGTGCAGGGAAGTATGATGCGATCGGATTGACCTTGGGCGATTTGGTGATATTGAGTGCCACAAATCCTGATATGCAAGCTGTGATGGTTTTGGATGAATCGACAGGTGCAGATGTGGTAGTCGCACAATCGGAGATTAAAACAATTCTTAACTTAAAACGAAAAAAGCTTGGTGCAAATCTAGGCAGCTTTAGCGAGGTTTTCGTTACTGAGATGTTGAAAACCTTTAAACTGACGAGCGATGATGTTAGCCTGGTTCAAGTCGAGGCTTTAGAAGTTCCCGATCGCTTACAAAACAATGCTATCCAAGCAGGACACACTTGGGAACCGTATCTTTCTGAAGCATTAAAATTAGGGGCGCATATCCTGTTTACAAGCAAACAAACCCCAGGCTTAATTTTAGATTTGGTCGCATTTCGGGGTGAGGTGATACGCGATCGCCCCGAAGATATTCGCGCCTTTGTGCGAGGCTGGCTTCAAGGCTTGTCATATTGGGAAGCAAATATTCCCGAAGGAAAGGAGATCGTGAGCAAAGCGCTGAATATTCCCATCAAGACAATCTCTTTCGAGGGAATAGACTTTACTGACCTGGCAACAAATCAAAACTTCTTTCAATCAGACAGTCCTAATTATATATACAAAACCGCCAAAAAATATGCGGACTTTTTTATTCGCACAGGCAATGTGACGCGCCTTCCCAATCTAGAAAACTTGTTCAATTCTTCTTTTTTAACCCCCCCTCGTAGTCGGAAACCATGAAGCGCTCTTTCTTCAAAAGCATTCGTACAAAGTTAATCCTGTCGTTTCTCCTCGTTGCTCTGATTCCATTACTGCTGTTAGCATTTATTAACAAGCAGACAACTGAAAAGGCATTGACCGACAACGCACGACAAGCCCTATCTGCGGCGGCTAACGAAACCGCTTACAGAATAGATGGGTTTATCGATGGGAATCTCAATGCCGTGCGCGTAGAAGCGCTTTTACCAGGTTTGGCTACCTATCTGAGCCTACCTCCAGAACGGCGAAATGGTAGTCCCCAAGAGATGTTAGCGACTGAAACCTTAAGCCGCCTTAGTCGCAAAGATATGCTTAATATTATCTCCTATGCCTTGCTCAACTTAAAGGGACAGAATGTACTCGATACGAAGACATCGGGTGTTGGACGAGATGAATCCGGTCAAGATTACTTCCAAGAACCCCTCAAAACTCAACTACCTTTTGTTTCTAGTATTAGGCAATCGACGACAATTCCCAACCTCGCTACGCTTTTTTTTAGCAGTCCTGTTCGCGATGCAAAGAAAAATATATTGGGTGTATTGCGGGTGACATACAATGCCACATCTGTCCAGCAGTTGGTGACTCGGGAAACTGAACGCGCAGGTGCGAAATCCTTAGCAGTTCTTTTAGATGAAAACTATATCCATCTGGCACATAGCACTACACCTGAACTCCTTTTCAAATCGATTGTGCCTTTGTCACCCAATGTTGTAGCGAAACTGCAACGCGAAGGGCGTTTGCCTAAGACTCTCACGAAAGAACTTGCAATCAATTTGCCCGACCTCAAGCAAGCTTTAGACACTAAACAGCCTTATCTAACCACACGATTGGCAGCTACGGGTAATAATGAGTTGAGCCTCTTAGCGATCGCCCGCCTGAAATATAAACCTTGGTCAGTTCTTTTCGCACAACCCATTGCCGTTGCCCTAGCACCTGTAGAAAAACAAATACAGGATGCACTTCTTTTATTAGCAATCATCGCCACAATTGTAACTATCATCGCTTTGGCGATCGCACAACTATTAACAAAGCCTGTGATTTACCTCACCCAAGCCGTTGCCCAGTTTACGGCGGGTCACTTAGATATGCGTGTGAAGATGCGATCGCGAGACGAAATCGGGCTGCTGGCACGATCCTTCAACAGCATGGCGAGGCAAATTCAAGAATCCTTTGAAACCCTCGAAGACAAAGTTAAAGAACGAACAGCAGAACTCGCTAATGCTAATCAGGAAATCATTACCCTCAACGAAAAACTCAAAGTAGACAACCTCCGTTTAGGTGCAGAATTGAATGTGGCGCGTCAGATCCAGCAAATGATTTTGCCCAACCCCGAGGAATTGGAAATTGACGGACTAGATATCGCCGCATATATGGAATCCGCCGATGAAGTAGGAGGCGACTACTACGACGTGCTACAGATCGATGGTGTGGTCACACTGGCGATCGGTGATGTCACCGGACATGGCCTGGAGAGTGGCATTCTGATGCTGATGGCGCAAACCTCAGTTCGCACCCTGCAAGAGATTCGTGGACTAGACCCCGTTCGATTCCTGGATGTACTCAACCGTACCCTCTACAAAAACGTAAAGCGCATGAATTCTGAGAAAAGTCTGACGCTGGCGATTTTGAGCTACTCCGAAGGACTGATTAGCATCAGCGGTCAGCATGAAGAAACGCTAGTGGTGCGAAAAAATGGAGAAGTTGAGCGCATCGACACGATGGATTTAGGTTTCCCGATCGCTTTAGATGATGATATCGCAGGCTTCATCAGTCACATCCTGATAGAGCTAGAACCTGGAGATGGCGTGGTGCTATATACTGATGGCATTCCAGAAGCCTATAACATCGGCAAAAAGCAGTATGGACTTAAGCAACTGTGTGAAGTGATTAGTCAAAATTGGCACAAGTCGGCTGCTGAAGTTAAGGAGGCGGTGATTGTAGATGTACGGCAATATATCGGTAAGCAGAAAGTGTTTGATGATATTACGTTGCTAGTCTTTAAGCGGCAGGCTGAGGTTACTGAAAAGGGAAATTTAGTTAACAATAATATTATACCAAATGAAATCCTAAAATGAAGAACCAAGTTTGAGGAATACTTTATGAAAGTAAACTACTAAGAAAGAATTGATTTAACCGCAGACGAGTTAAAAATAATTTTTTCAGAGCAGCGGACTCTACCTAATAAACCAAAAATTTAGGCACTTTATTGGTTAAAAAATGGAGCGATTCAAAGCCTTACAGATGTAGCTGAACGTTTAGGTGTACATAGAATTACTGTACATAGATGCTTAAAACAATATAGTGCTCGCGGTCTGTCAGATAAGTGATGCCAAATAATAAAAATGTAGGCACACTATCTATTAGCCTTAATCTATCTTACGTTTTTTTAGGTGGAGCTACTTAGAAAATGGTTTTGGAACTGCAACGGTGGTAACACGGACATTCGGATCGAGGGCGTCACCTTGAGAGTAAATATAATCAAATGCCGATCGATCTTTAAGCATATGTGCTCGCAAAAATAGCGCGCTCCAACGGGCGATCGTTTCAATACCCACGGCTCGCTCTAAGGTAGCAGTATTGCGATCGGGGTTCGCACCCGCAGGGTTATTAACATTAGTGATGCTAAAGTGATTTGCACCCATAACAGTAATCAAAGCTTTGGGTGGTGTTTGAATTTGGTCAAAGGTGCTTTGAGATCGATCGGGCAGGGCGACACCATCGATATCGCCTTGAATCAACGCCACTGCAATGCCATCATTAGCGATGGGTACAAATTCATTAGCAATGGGATTCCGCAAGTTAGCTCCAAAAAATGCACCCGCTAATAATTCTTTCGGGCGCGTAAATGGCTCTTGACACAAATACAATTCTGGGAGGCATTTATTAGCAATCACGGATAACCCCACTGCACCACCAAAAGAATGACCTAATAAACCAAGGCGCTGCGTATCGATAACAGACGCGATCGGAGATGTGGGCTTTTTGTTTTCGATCGCCATTTGCGACAAAACCGCCGCAATTTGCGAAGTTTCCGACGCCAAATTAGGGGGTGAACTGGGATTGAAGGGCGAAGGGCGCAAATGGTTCGGAACGACTACCACAAAGCCGTACCGCGCCACGTGGCTAGCGTAATCTGAATAAAATGATTTATCTACAAGCGCACCTTGCAATAAAAGTACAATGGGGAAAGAGTAATTACCCGAATTAAGAGCCGATGGTTTAGGATAATAAATGTCAGCTAAATCGTTATTACCAGATATCGTCGTACTGTAAAAGCTAGTTTCTTTAAATGGCGGTGCATAATCGATTGTTGTGGCAAAAACTTTGCTAGCAATGACAACAAACGCAGCAATTGCACAAACAATTGCTAGAGTTTTTGCCGAAAAACAATGAGGGTAGAAATTCATCATTATTTTGGGTTTGAGAGTGCGTGCATAAGCTACGGAAAAAAAACAAGTCGGCGAGCTTTGGGAATTTAAGGAGCGTTGCCGGAAAAGGTTTCGGACTCTGTGACTAAGAGTATCAAATTGTGATTAATAGAAATTTGTGTAAAACTTGCAAATAAACTGACTCATAAATAAACACGATTCCTGATTTTACACCCTTTTTGACTACTTGGATTTTAGTGTGGCTTATAAGCCGACCAAATTTTCTTTAGAAAAACATTTTTTAGAGTATTGAATCGGAATTTCGATGGCTAATGTCGCTCCTTGATCCGGTATCGAAAAACAACGGAGTTGCCCGCCGTGGTCGTCCACTACAATAGCATAGCTAAGCGATAACCCCAAACCCTTTCCTTTGCCCACTTGCTTCGTTGTAAAAAATGGCTCAAATATGCGTTGTTGAATATCTTCGGTTATGCCCGGCCCATTATCAGTAATATAAATACCCACTCGAAAATCGGAGAGTAACTTCGTGCAAATAGTGATAGTAGGGATTGGGCTGTTATCATCTGCCTCTTTGGCCCAACTTTTTTGTGACTGCAACGCATCAATCGCATTGCTCAGGATGTTCATAAAAACCTGATTCATTTGCCCCGCATAACATTCTATCTTTGGCAGATCCTCATACTCTTTTACCACTTTAATTATCCTTTGGTCTACTTCATCTTTCAGCCGATGCTGCAAAATCATCAGCGTACTTTCCAGCCCTTCATGGATATCCACCGCTTTCAACTCAGATTCATCGAGTCGGGAAAAATTCCGCAGCGATTGCACTATTTCTCCGATTCTGTCAGCTCCTATTCTCATAGAAGCAATTAGCTTCGGCAAGTCATTCCTGAGAAAAGTGAAATCGATTGCCTCCAGTTGTTCCTGGATAGCGGCTGTGGGATTGGGAAAATCTTCTGCGTAGAGTTGCACCAGCCTCAGCAAATCTTGAGTGTACTCCGTTACCGGAGAGAGGTTCCCTTTAATGAAGCTAATCGGATTGTTAATTTCGTGAGCTACCCCTGCTACGACATTCCCTAAACTTGACATTTTCTCGCTTTGGATGAGTTGAGCTTGTGCATTTTGTAACTGTTGTAGAGCCAGCTCTAGTTGTTGGGATTTCTTCCGCTCTTTAGCCTCGGACTCCTGCAATCGCGCATTTTGCTCGTACAATTTTTTTTGCAAACGCTGAATAGTTAGTTGATTTTCGACACGAGCTAAAACTTCTTCTAAATGAAATGGCTTGGTGATGTAGTCTACTCCTCCCACAGCAAATGCTTTGACTTTATCCAAAACTCGATCTAGGGCGCTCAAGAAAATAACTGGAATACCCGAAGTTCTGCCATCCGCTTTTAAATGTTGGCAAACTTCATAGCCGTTCATCTGGGGCATCGTGATGTCCAGTAAAATCAAATCTGGCGGGGTGGAACGCGCTGCTTTTAATGCCATTTCCCCGTTGATTACCCCCCTAACTTTATATCCTTTGTCGCTCAACATAGTCGATAAAAGACGCAGGTTGTCGGGGGTATCGTCAACCACTAAAAGATTTGCAACATGAGATGCTAATTGCTGGCTGTTCATGGGATAATTTGTTCGGTTAAGTCAGTAATTTTATCAAATCGAAAATTATGAATCCAATCGGTGAGAATCTCCGCAGAAAAAGTATCGGATTCAGGGATTGTGGATACTAAACTTAAAATCAGGCCGGCATCAGCATCGATAGCTCCATGATGTAACTGTCTCACCCAATCCGTAGGCATTGTCGCCAAAGTTGTCCTTAAAGTTTCAGTTTTTTCTCCTTCTTTTACACTCAAGTCTTGACCCTCAAGCTGAGATAATGTAAAGTTCGGTAAATCTTCATAAATATACTGTACCCCTAAATGTTCAGCCATTTTGGCAAAAATAACTTCTTCTTGGAAAGGCTTGCTCACAAAATCGTCACAGCCTGATGATAAAACAATGGCTCGCTCTTCCTCAAAAGCGCTAGCGGTCAACGCAACAATCGGGGTAGCCTCATCTTGAATCTTGGCTTTAATTTGTCTGGTAGCCTCATACCCGTCTATCACAGGCATTTGCATATCCATCCAAATTAGGTGAGGTTTCCAAGTTTCCCAGATTGTAATAGCTTCTTGACCATTTTCCGCTTCGCGCACCTCCAAGCCAAGCGGTTCGAGAAGATTAACCAATAGCAAACGACTCTCCCATTTATCATCAACCACCAAGATGCGATATGAGGGTTGGTTGGGTTCTAAACCAATTACCCGCCTTCTTGATTGTCGAGGTTGAACTTCAGCCATCTCAGGGGAGCTAATGTGGATATCAAAACTAAAAATTGTTCCTCGATTCAAGGTACTGCTGACGGTAATATCTCCTCCCATCAGTTGTACGAATTGTCGGCTGATGGGTAAACCCAAGCCAGTTCCTTCTTGAGATTTCCGACCCGCGTCAGTTTGTACAAAAGCCTTAAATAGAGAGCCTATCTCAGTAGGAGCAATGCCGTGGCCAGTGTCTTCCACTTCAAACGTAATAGTCCGTGGTTCGTTGTCTGTTGGGGACTTTTGTTTCTCAATTGCTGTAACCCGAAGTGTCACACTTCCCTTCGTAGTAAACTTGATCGCATTTCCTAGCAGATTAATTAAGACTTGACGCAATTTGCTTTCGTCAGTTTTTACATACTGAGGAATGTTAGAATTGATGTGCCAACTGAGCTGTAAATCTTTAGAATCAGCTTTGAGTTTGAGCATTTCTTGGAGAGAATGGAGCAAATGATACAGGTCAAAGCTAGTAGGATTTAATGTAATCCGACCTGCCTCGATTTTAGACATTTCCAGAACGTCATTAATCAGCGTCAGCAAATGCTCGCCAGAACGACTAATGATGGCGATCTGTTCCTGCTGTATGTGAGAAAGGGATGGGTCGCGTCCCAGCACTTGGGTAAAGCCGAGAATTGCATTGAGGGGAGTTCGCAATTCGTGACTCATTTTTGATAAAAATTCGCTTTTAGCCTTGTTAGCCGCATCTGCAACTTCTTTGGCTTGTTGTAAGGCTGCCTCTGCTTTTTTGTCCTCCGTAATATCGCTGGCTGTGCCAGTTATTCCTAGAATATTTCCCTCGGAATCCCGCACTACAAGTGAATTAAACCGGAGATTGATAGGTCTACTATCTTTAGCTAATTGTATGGTTTCATACTGAAATACGGACTCTCCATTCAGCATACGTTGGAATATCTCGTTATCTTTGGGAAGTTGTTCAGGTATCTGAAACTCACTGAATTTTCGCCCTATCATTTCTTCAGGGCTGTAGCCAAAAATCTGTTGGACGGCAGCGTTGACGAATGTATAACGCCCTTCAACATCAACTGACCAAATCATATCCTGCGATGTTTCAACTAAGTCACGGTATTTAGCCTCGCTTTCTTTGAGCGCTTCTTCTGCCCTTTGACGATCGGTAATGTCGTTAGTGACTAAGAGAATACACGCTTCTCCACCCAGCTCAATAATATCTGCTGATACCAGCATCTTCCTCACCTCGCCTGATGAAGTACGACAATCGAATTCCTGATTGCGAACCACTCCTGATTCTTGCAATAGTTGTCTGTATCTGTCACGTTCTTCTAAATTAACCCAAAGATTCAAATCCCTTGCTGTAAAACCAATTACCTGTTCGCGAGAGTAACTAAAAGTGCTGAGGAAACTGTCGTTCACTTCGATGTAGCGTCCATCTGCGAATCGGGCGATCGCGATCGGGTTAGGACTGGAACGAAAGGCTGTAGAAAACTTTTCCTCAGACTGGCCCAAGGCTATTTCTGTTTGCATTCTGACAGCCATTTCCTGTTCCAATTCTTGCGTTCTTTCTATAACCTTACGTTCCAGCGTTCGCGAGTATTCCCCTAATTGCTCGTAAAGTTGAGCATTCTCAATGGAAATAGCAATTTGGGCAGATAAAAGTTTTAACAACTCCAGGCGATCGGTAGTAAAAGCCCCCTCAGTCAAATTATT